>JANQOC010000490.1 GCA_028279265.1 Hyphomicrobiales bacterium | reverse complement strand
GGTACGCCAATATCGTGAATATGAACCCAGATTTCACAGCCCATGACTCAACGACCCCTGTTGACCATCTTCTGATCGAAGAAATGGTCACGCGCGGTGCGCGGGTTCTTGATATCGGTTGCGGTAATGGCGATCTTCTGAAACTGCTTTTGGAAGCCAAGGAGATCGACGGGCGCGGTGTGGAAATCAGCCAGGAAGGCGTGAATCTATGCGTCTCCAAGGGGCTGTCTGTTGTTCAGGGAGATGCGGATCTGGATCTTGCCAACTATCCCGATGACTCATTTGATTTTGCAATATTGAGCCAGACATTGCAGGCAACAAACCGTCCGAAACATGTCCTGGATCAGCTATTGCGTATTGGCCGACGGGCGATTGTATCGTTTCCGAATTTCGGGCACTGGAAAATCAGAGGTCAGTTGCTGTTCAAGGGTCGCATGCCCGTAACGGAAAATCTGCCCGTGGCCTGGTACGAAACCCCAAACATTCACTTCTGCACCATCAAGGATTTTGTTGAATTAAGCAGTGAACTCGATGCCAGAATTGAGCGTTCCGTCGCCCTGAATGCGAGCGGCCACAAGCTCGGAATTACGCTCCCTCTGTTCATGCAGAACCTGATCGGGGAACAGGCCATTTTTCTGCTCAAGAGACCTCGTTAGTTTTGAGTTTTGATTTGGATCTCAGCCGGAATTGTCGCGCCGCCAGGCTATGCCGCAGGCCTGATATCCTGCTCATCCGGTTTATCGTTCAGGAAGGTGGAATTCCTCGGCAGACCCGTTCGAGCTGTCGACAAGCGGCTTGACGCCGGCACGGCTTCATTGACGCCGATGGTCGAATAGACAGATTTTCGGGCCTCCACGAGAAGCACACCTGAAAATACAGGCCAGAATTTGCTTCCGAGTTTTTCCCAGGCGCCTGCAGATTTCAAGAAAAACCCCAGATTGATCGGCGGCACATAAAGTGTCGATGAATAAGCAGTTGGCTCAAACATGCAATCACGCAACAAGCGGTCGAGCTGGCCACGGCTGTAAGGACGGCCGTGACCAAAGGGCGTCGAGTCAAATCTCGCCCAGAAGCCGCGACGATTGGGAACCGCAATTAGAATTTTTCCTTCGGGGGCAAGCACGCGCCAGACCTCCCTGAGCATCAGGCGCACGGACTCCGACAGTTCCAGATTGTGAACGATGAGAATTCTGTCGGCACTGGCATCGGCTACGGGGAAGCATGATTCCTCCACCAGCGTTGAGAGATAAGGTCCCTCTGCGGGCCAGGTGAGAACACCCTGACCGGCGGGCATAAATGCCGCCACAGAGGCTGCCTCCTCCTGGAACATTTCCAAATAGGGAATGGCATAACCGAGACCCAAGAGACTAAGCCCCTTCGTCGGCCCGAAGCATTCCCGAATTTTATTGCCCAGAAATCTTTTCGCGATCAGACCTGCCGGACGGCGATAAAAATCTCTCAATTCCTTAACATCAAGGTACATGGCAGTATCGAAATGCTAGATCCAATTGGCGATTTTGCCGAATTACCGCGGTCATATTTTAATTGGCAACCGAGGTCCTCAGCAATTATATCTGTAGCAATCAGAAATTTTCAATAATTCAGGCCTTTTGAACAAAACCAGGCTCAACTAAGCTGATAACAACTGGCCCCAATCATGTAAGTTCCGAGGAAAGACACAATGGCAGAATTAGATATTTACCAGTTTCCGTGCCTGAGCGACAATTTTGGTGTCCTGATTCATGATCCGGTCAACAATCTGACGGCATCGATCGATGCTCCTGAAACCGCCGCCGTAAAGAAGGCTCTTTCCGACAAAGGCTGGCAACTGACCCATATTCTGACCACCCATTATCATGCAGATCATACCGATGGGAATCTGGATCTGAAATCCGAATTCAATTGCACCATTGTCGGCCCGAATGCCGAAGGTGACAAAGTCCCGGGCATTGATGTGCGCGTCGCCGACGGAGACAGCTACCAGTTCGGCGCTTTCGAAGCGAAAGTGTTCGATACGCCGGGCCACACGGCCGGTCATATCAGTTACTGGTTACCGGAAGCCGAGGTGGCTTTTGTGGGAGACACCTTGTTTGCCCTGGGTTGCGGACGATTGTTTGAGGGTGATGCGCAAACCATGTGGTCATCACTCAGCAAACTGCGCGCGCTGCCCGCATCGACACAAGTCTACTGCGGACACGAATATACCCTCTCCAATGCCGAGTTTGCCCTGACCATCGAACCGGGAAACACGGCTCTGCAAAACAGGGTAGAGGAGATCCGTCAACTGCGGAACGCCGACAAACCGACGCTTCCGACCACAATCGGACTGGAATGTGAAACCAATCCATTTTTGCGCCCCCAGAGCCCGGAGATTCAGGAACGGCTGGGCATGCAGGGCAAATCCGATGCGGAGATATTTGGTGAAATTCGTCAGCGAAAAGACAATGCCTGATCGATCCCATGGCTCGTGCGCGCGACATTATTGAACGCCTGTCCCTGGCACCGCACCCGGAAGGTGGTTTTTTCCGCGAGACATTTCGTGACGAAGAGGTCGGCGGGGGCATCAATCGGTCTTGGTCCACAGCCATCTATTACCTGCTTCCGGAAGGTCACATTTCGCACTGGCATCGGATTGACAGTGCGGAAATCTGGCACTGGTATTCAGGCGCACCCCTGCAATTGTCAATAGCGGCTCAAGAGGATCAAAAGCCGACAATTGAACTCCTCGGTTCCGATTTCGAGAAAAATCAGAGCCCGCAGATCGTCGTTCCAGCCGGTGCCTGGCAATCGGCCCGGAGTCTCGGGGACTGGACTCTCGTCGGGTGCACGGTCGCCCCGGGATTTGAATTCGACAAGTTCGAACTCGCGGACAGGGACTTCACACCCGCCAAATGAGCCCGGATTTGCGCTGATTCGTTCGCGGATTGAAAAACGAATCAGTTCAGGAGGAACCTGATACCGCAAAGCCTCAGTTTGCCCATAAATGGTTTGTGAATATCCGGTTTCCTTGGAAATCCGTCACAAAATCAGCCGAATATCCCACAAATTCTGTGTATTGAGGCCGACGCGGATGCCTGCTCCCTTGCGAGGTGACTCTCCGATTTAATATTATTGGGTAAGTCGTTGTGAGGGCGACAAGCGGGGTAAAAATTTATGATTCGTCAATCGACCGAGTGCTTGAGTGCGCTCTTTGTTGACTATGACAATATTTACTTGTCTCTACGTCGGAAAAACGAAGAAGCAGCACGCAGATTTGCCAAAGATACGGGATCTTGGCTCAAGGAAATTGAAACCGGGGGTTTAATCACCCCGTCCAGCAGTGGCGAGCCCGGCTTCCAAAGACGGCTGGTTCTGAACCGCTGTTACGGCAATCCTGTGCCACGGCGCAATGGGAAAGACAATGCGACAGACATGCATTCATTTCCTTTTGTCCGGCATCATTTTTTAAGATCCGGTTTTGAGATCATGGATTGTCCGCCTCTCACGGCGCAGTTGAAAAATTCATCCGATATTCGCATGGTTATGGATATTCGTGATCTTCTTGAGCACGAAACCTATTTTGACGAGTTCATAATATTATCCGGGGATGCGGACTTCACGCCTATACTGCACCGGCTACGCTCTCACGCCCGGCGAACAGTTATATTCGCCAACGATTATACCGCGGCCCCCTACACAGCCATCAGTAATGGAGAAATCAGGGAAACGGATCTCATTCATTTCCTGATGGAAGGAAATGTATCCTTAAAATCTGAAGCCGACACTGCAGAGGCTGCAGCTGACAGTCAGGAAACGGCCCCGACACTCGACCAGATCCGCAAGGAAATTGTCGACGAGGTTATCCGGGCCATCCATGAATCGGATAAGCCGGTTCCGATCGCATTTCTGGCTGACAAAGCACAGAAATCCATTGGTCATGAGAAAACGGTCGGCACCAACTGGGCCGGCTACGGGGCGTTCAGAATCTTCCTGGCGGAGAACCTGCCTGACAGTTTTGAACTGACGGAAACGCCGCCTTATTACGTTCTTGATCCTAACCGGCATCAAATTCCGGGGGGCAACACAGCTCAGAGCTTTGAGAAATCGGCACTGCCGCAGGAACCTCCGAGTTTGCCGACACAGAACGAGCCGGTGGCGGTTCATCTGAAACCCGAACAGCCCGGTTTTCAGCAACCCGAGGCGTTTCAGGAACCGGTGCCCGAACAACCGCAAATCGGCCAGCAGGATCGTGGCATCAGCCTCCAGGATTCAATTTCCAGGATTCATCAGGCTTCGAAAGCACCGCCACTGGCGCCGCCGGACTATGCACTCATTTTCAATCTGCTGGCTCAGGAACTAACCGAAAACGGACTAAGCGGGGCACAGACGATCAATAATATTGTCACCCGCGCCGCCCAGCATCAGAAAATGTTCCGACATGAGGATGTCCAGTTTATTCTGGATGCGGTGAGTGAAGCAGATCCGTGGTTCGAACAGGGCGCGTCGGCGGAACTCTTTGCCGGCAGATTCCGAAACTATGTGATTGCCGCCTGTCGTCAGGCCGGCCTGCAATTCTCACTCGATGAACTCAGCCTCATTGATGCTTGGTTTGTCGGTAAGGAGCTGAATATTCCGCAGCAGGCTTTGCCGGCGCAGCATCAGGAAAATGTCGGACGACCTGATGCACCCATGCTGGAACAACAATCCGAACCGATTGTGAACATTCCTCAAGCGCAGATGCCGGAAACTCAATCCAATGTTGCCGCCGCCGACCAGAACATGTGGTGGGACCAGCCACTGCCGTCTCCCTTGGAAACCGGTGGAAATACCATGCCGGATCCCCAGCAGCAGGATCCCGTTGATGGTTCCGGACTGGGCAACGATCTGACAAGTTTCCCGAGAATTGTTCGTAAACGCATGAGTGGTTGACGAACCGATCATCCAGACGAACAAAAAAAGACCCCGCTCAATCTGTCATTGAGCGGGGTCTTTTTATTAATCCAGTTGTATGGCCGATCTAGTCGCGTTCGACACACATGGCAATGCCCATGCCGCCGCCGATGCAAAGTGTGGCAAGGCCTTTCTTCGCATCTCTTCTCTTCATCTCATGCAGGAGCGTGACCAGAATTCGGGTTCCTGAAGCCCCAATGGGATGACCGATCGCAATAGCGCCACCGTTCACATTGACCTTCTCCGTATCCCAGCCGAGTCCTTTGTTCACGGCACAGGCTTGAGCCGCAAAGGCTTCATTGGCTTCCACGAGATCCAGATCGTCCTTTGACCATCCGGCTTTTTCGAGGGCTTTCTTAGACGCAGGAATCGGTCCGGTTCCCATGATGGAGGGATCGACACCGGCCTGGGCCCAGGAAACAATTCGCGCCAGGGGTTCGACACCGTTGGCTTCGGCGTCGGCGGCAGACATCAGCACCACAGCGGCGGCCCCATCGTTAATGCCACTTGCATTACCTGCTGTAACCGTCCCGCTTTCGCGATCGAAAGCCGGTCGCAGTTTGGCAAGATCTTCCAGTGAAGCTCCGGTCCGGATGTACTCATCGGTATCGAAAACGATTTCTTTTCTCCGGGATTTCACGGTTACCGGAACGATTTCCTCTTCAAATCGACCATCTTTCTGAGCCTGCTCTGCCTTGTGTTGCGACGCGAGGGCAAACTCATCCTGATCTTCACGGGTTAACTGATATTCCCGTGCCACATTTTCTGCCGTGGTTCCCATGTGGTAGCCGTTGAACGCATCCCAGAGGCCATCCTTGATCATGGTGTCAATCATTTTCATATCGCCGAGGCGTTGCCCCTCACGCAAATGCGAGCAATGGGGAGCCAAGCTCATATTCTCCTGCCCACCGGCGACGACGTAACGGGAATCTCCCTGCAGAATTGCCTGGGTTCCAAGGGCCACGGACCGCAATCCTGATCCGCAGACCTGGTTTACAATCCATGCGGGTGTTTCGATGGAAAGACCGGCGTTGATCGAGGCCTGGCGGGCCGGGTTCTGGCCCTGGCCTGCGGTCAGAATCTGCCCCAAAATTACTTCGGAAACATCTTCAGCCTTAATGCCGGCTCTCTTAATTGCTTCGGCAATGACTATTTTACCCAGGTCGTGAGCTGCTGTCTGGCCGAGTGTACCGCTGAATGAACCCACAGGTGTGCGCGTAGCGCCAGCTATGACGACTGAATTTCCATCGCTCATGATTATTTCCTCTCTATCAAACAACTCACGGACTGAATCATGATCATGTATTCAGCGTGAAGATGTACGGACATTTTTAATTGCTTCTGCTCGGCCAATAATGAATTGTCGGCTTAGCCAATTCAAAATCTGTCCCAAAATTCAAAAATACAGGTTGAAAACGCGTTTACTATAGTACTATAGCAATATTTGCCGCACTGCACAAATTTATACAAGCCCCTTTGTATTCAATCTTTTAGGGTTTAGTATAAAAATTGAATTTATAGATATTTGACGATTTTTAGAAAGGTCAGCCCCGTGGGCAAAGACAACGACAATACGGATAAACCAGTCGTCGTTAAAAAGTACGCCAATCGTCGGCTCTACAATACCGACACGAGTAGTTACGTGACATTGGAAGACCTGGCGCAGATGGTTCGTTCTGATCGGGACTTTGTTGTTTACGATGCCAAAAGCAATGAAGATCTGACCCATGCTGTCCTCACCCAGATTATCGTCGAGCAGGAAAGCAAAGGGCAGAACCTGCTTCCTATTCCGTTTCTGCGCCAACTCATTCGTTTCTACGATGACAGTATGGGGCGGCTCATACCGAGCTACCTGCAACTCAGTCTCGACTCGCTGACCAAGGAGCAGGAGAAATTCCGGGCCAAGATGAACGATACCTTCGGGATATCCGGTTTTGAAATCATGCAGGAGCAGGCACGCAAAAATTTTGCCGCGTTCGAACAGGCCCTGACCATGTTCTCACCATTTGCGGCAAATGCGGAAAAAGACTCGGTGCCATTACAGAAAAAGTCAAAGTCCGACAAGTCGAAGAAACAATCTGATGAGGAATCAGCGGATAGTGATGAGTCCCTGGACAAAGAGCAGCTTGATGCGCTCAAGACTCAGCTTGCGGTTATGCAGGAGCAAATTGAGAAGCTCTCTAAATAGGCTCTCTTGAATCCTGGCAAACATTCGTCCCTTGTAAGCCTGATTTCCAGGAGAATCTATTTAAACAACAAAGGGTTGGCATTTCCGGAGTTCGGAATGATCTTTGGCTTGCCGAAATAAAAGCCCTGCAGATAATTCACACCGGCCGCCGACAACAGTTCCGCGGTTCTCTCATCGGCAACCCGCTCCGCAACCGACTTCATTCCTGAATTCCTGGCGAGTTCGACCAGAGTTTCAATGAAGAGCCGATCATCCTGATTGGTCAGAACATTCTGCACAAATGACCCATCAATCTTGACGATGTCGGCTTTTAGATTCCTGAGATTCTTGAACGACGAGTAGCCGGCGCCGAAATCATCAATGGCAACGCGGCATCCGAGATATTTCAGCTTATCGACGAATTCGCAGGTTTCATCGATATCCTGAATGGCTGCCGTCTCTGTAATTTCGACCGTAATCCGGTTCAACAGATCGCTGTCTTTCCGGGTAAAATGTTCGAGTGTCTCGATCCAGTGTGTTCCGCTTGTACTCAATCCTGAGACATTGAG
>JANQOC010000478.1 GCA_028279265.1 Hyphomicrobiales bacterium | reverse complement strand
TCCGGCTTCGGTCATTTTTGCAGGACATAGCTGCCGGGTGCATCAATCATGGCGGGATAGCCTGCCTCGGCATTACCTGTCTGCGGTGGTGCTGTCGTGCTTCCGGAATGACTGACCAGCCAATCCACCCATTCAGGCCACCAGGAGCCGCTTCTTTTGGAAGTCTGCGCTATCCAGGTGTCCGGATCTATATAGAGGTCATTCTGTTTTCGTGTTGCCACCTGGTAGGAACGTCTTGGATGTCCGGGCTCTGATATGATTCCGCCATTATGACCGCCGCTGGTGAGCAGGAATGTGATGTCCGTATCCGTTAAGAGGTTCCATTTGTAAACGGACTGCCAGGGAGCCACGTGGTCCCTGACGGTGCCGACACAGAACACCGGCGAACGGATATCGGTGATCGAAACCGGCCGTTTGTTCACCTCAAAACGTCCCTCGGCGAGGTCGTTGTTGAGATAGAGCCGCCGCAAATACTCGGAGTGCATACGATAGGGCATCCGTGTCGTGTCTGCATTCCACGCCATCAGATCGTTTAGACTGGAGCGTTCGCCCAAAAGATATTCACGCATATTACGCGACCAGATCAGATCATTGGATCGCAGGAGTTGAAAGGCCCCTGACATTTGCCTGGCATCCAAAAAGCCCTGCTCCCACATCATGTCTTCCAGGAACCGCAACTGGCTTTCGTCAATGAAAAGCTGCAATTCTCCGGGTTCTTCGAAATCAATCTGTGCTGCCAGGAAAGAAAGGGACTGAAACGGCGAATGACTATTGCGGGACTGCGCTGCCGCCTCTATTGCCAGTAAGGTGCCGCCCAGACAGTATCCGACGCCATGTATTTTATCACTGTTCGTGATCATCCCGATTGCTTCATGTGCCGCCTGAACACCCAGGGTACGATAATCATCCAGGCCGAGATCGCGATCGTCAGGATCCGGGTTCTTCCAGGATATTGCGAATACCGTAAATCCCTGATCCACGAGGTATTTGATCATCGAGTTCCGGGGTGACAGATCGAGAATGTAATATTTCATGATCCAGGCC
This sequence comes from Hyphomicrobiales bacterium, assembly GCA_028279265.1. Taxonomy (GTDB): domain Bacteria; phylum Pseudomonadota; class Alphaproteobacteria; order Rhizobiales; family CAYWUX01; genus JANQOC01. The sequence goes on along the minus strand of JANQOC010000478.1, from coordinate 1,864 downwards.
GGGACGATCAATATCGGCTCGGCTCTCACCTCATCTGTCGTCGGTTGGTACTGAATCAGTTCAATCAGTCGATTGCGGAAGACAACCTTGCCAGGTGTTACGGCAACCTCATGTCCAGGCCGGAAATCTTCCGTTCCAACCGGTGGCTTGTTACCGATTTGCCGTTCCCAGTCTTCAATGAAATTTTGAAACCCGCGCACGAAATTCTGGCCTCCGGTTGACTGTGCCTTGGCCAGTATTTCAGGATTGGTGAGGATAAAATTTGAAGGGGAACAAAGATCGAGAAGCTGCCTTGCTGTGAACTCAAGTACGCGTTCGTGCTGGGCCGAAACACCGGGAACGCCGGTGGTCGCCACATGCCACCACTGCTGGGCGAGCAGGTGTGACTGATAGAAGACATTGAACGGCCATTGTTGCCATTCTTCTTTGGAAAAGCGCCGGTCCTGAGGCAGGGGGTCAACGGTACAGTCGCTCCCATTACTGTCCATGAGCGCACTGATGGCGAACTGATAGAGCCGCATCCATTTGCGCAGGGCCTTTTCCGAAAGCTGCACACGCTTTCCAGGCGCGGCAACCATATGGGTGAGCCAGTCAAAATAGGCCGAGAGCAATGATGACGGGGACAATCCCATTGTGAACTTGCCGATGGCCGCATGGGTCGATCGATCCAGTATTTCTGCAAATGCGGTGGATGAGAAAGAATCGCGTTCCAAAATAGATGGAAGCGCGGTCGCCGGAAGCATCCGGCCAACTTTGTAGGTGCGCGTTTTCTTTGTCTTGTCCGGTGATGTAGCGGAATCGGCTGCAGAGTCCGGAATATTTGGTGTTGAGCTACGGATAGTCCCGGCTTTAGTGGTCATGACATTATCCTTACCTGGTAACCGTTATCGAGCGTCGAAACAGCGTCAGGCTTGCGGTAAAGAAGGTGAACCCCAGACCTGTGACGGTCAGAATTTGCGGCCAAATGATATCCCATCCGGCGCCCCGGAAGACGACCGCCTGCGCAAACGACATATAGTGCCGCGATGGCAGAAACCATGTGATGGGCTGAATGAACTCCGGCTGGCTTTCGATGGGGGTCATGCCCCCGGACAACATCATCATCGGCATGATTGTCATCATCAGCAGCAGCGCGAATTGGGCCATGGTCCGCGCGATAATTCCAAGAAATATGCCTATCGCGGCAGCGGCAAAAAGGTAAATCATTGTGCCGCCGAGGAGCAGAATACGCGAACCTGAAATCGGCACATCAAGCAATCCCTCAACAACAAAGAGGACTGACAGAGTGAAAGCCACGAGAATAACCAGGCCATTGGCCCAGACTTTGGCCATGACGATCTGAAACGACGTAAGCGGCATGACGAGAAGATGTTCGATCGTTCCGTGCTCGCGTTCGCGTATCAAAGCGGCACCGGTCAACACAATGGTCAGAATTGAGAGATTATCCAGTAAGGCGACGATGGCCTGAAACCATTTTTGCGTACCGTTGGGATTGAAAGCCCGACGAACAATGAGATCAACCTGAGTGGGGTTTGTGGTGTCCGAGCGGTTGGCAAATCTGTTCACCTCATCCAGCATGATGTTCTGAATATACCCAGCCCCGAGGCTCGCCTGTTCCACTGCGGTTGCATCGATGTTCACCTGGACATTCGTGGGACGGCCCTTGCGGATATCAGCCTCGAAATTGGGCGGGATTTCGACGACGAACATGAAACGATCCTGGTCCATCAGATTGTCAATGTCCGCGACACTGATCAGTTGGGGTGACTTGAAGTAAGGCGGATAAAAAGCGTTCATGAGACCGCGAGAAAGAGCGGATCGATCTTCATCGACAAAGGCAATGGATGCATTGTTTACGGTTTCG
>JANQOC010000473.1 GCA_028279265.1 Hyphomicrobiales bacterium | reverse complement strand
CGACTACATCAAGGTTTGGGAAGACCTGGAGAAACACTACGACGGATCAAAAGACGGCAGGTGGTAAAACACGGGTGATCCGGCTTGATCAACGGCCGGACGCCATTGAAATACAAAATAGGGTTCCGGATTCAGCGGATGATCCACGCGAATCCGGAAACCCCGTTCAGTCCAAAGTCAAAGACTGTCATACGAATCCATCGTGTTTGCATGGGATTGCTGAACAAGGGCGGAGGTCAAGCAACTTTCTGCAGGACCGAAGCCGAAATGTCCGGGTCAAGGTTGATCGATCTCCCCCTGACTTCATTAGTCTGTGAAACCCGGACAAGGCCTACACAGGCATTGTCGAAACTTTCTTCGCATTCTTTGGGTTTGTCTTCACACCAACCTTCCTTGCCTGTGGCAATGATTATTTCGTTTGGAACTTTCCTGTCCTTGCTCTTTGTCTCGTTGGCAACACCTGCAAACCAGCGTCTCGACTGTGAATATCGGCGTTGAGAACTATCGAGCTGAGCCCCCGCAAAGCTCTGCAAAAACGGTTCATCGAAATTCTGATAATTGTGCCCTAAAGCCTGAGTTCCTTGAAGACAGGTTTCTTATGCCGGTTTATACTGACAGTCGAAGGAGTTGTCGATGAACCCGGAAGTATTGGAAAATCTCGTAACCGCCAATCATATATTGGCCAATGAAGGCGTTGTCGACGCCTACGGTCATGTCAGCATTCGCCATCCCGACAGAGAAGATCGTTTTCTGCTCTCCTGTTCCCGCAGCCCGGAGCTTGTTCAGGAACAGGATATCATGGAGTTTGAACTGGATGGGACAGACGTAAATCCCGGAGATCGAAAGCCTTATCTCGAAAGGTTCATTCACGGCGCCATCTACGAAAAGCGTCCCGAGATCCAGTCGGTTGTTCACAACCATGCTTATGAGGTACTGCCGTTCGGGGTCACAGATACGCCAATCCGACCCGTATTTCATTCTGCCGGGCGCATTGGGCAAAAAATCCCTGTCTGGGATATCCGGGATCATTTTGGCGACACCAACCTTCTTGTCGCCAACCACGAACAGGGGCTGAGTCTTGCAGAAACCCTTGGCGACAATTTCGCCGTTCTAATGCGCGGACATGGCTGCACTGTCGCGGGAATAACCCTCGAAGAAGCCGTACTGTCCTCTATTTACCTGATGGTCAATGCCCGGATTCAGATGCAGTCCATGCAACTGGGGGACGTGAAGTACTTGTCCGTGGGAGAAGCCGATCTCAATTCACAGTACAATCAACCACCGGTCGCCACAGAAAGAGCCTGGGAATTTTTGTGCAAACGGGTTCAGGGAAAGATTGAATAATCTCACAGGATAATATTGGATCACTTTTCTCGACCTCACATGGGCGACCGGATATCAATATGATCCAAAAAAATACGGACAAAGGACAAAAACAAACTTGAAAGCCGATACCAGGGAACAAAGCACCGGGACCCAAAACGCGCTGCATGCAGACGAGCGTCTTGCCCATATCGTCCGCCTGTTATCCCGGAACTTCAGGCGCAGTCTGGAATACCGTCTGTCCGAGCACAAAATCTCCTTCGGCCACTGGATTTTTCTGCGCATTTTGTGGGACGAGGAAGGGCTTTCACAGAAAGAGCTCAGCAGGCGGGCCGGCCTGATGGAGCCGACCGTTCATTCTGCAATTTCCAAAATGGAAAGCTTGGACCTGGTTGTAAAGCGCGCACCGAATCCGGATAAGAGGCGGCAACTCGTCTATCTCACCGACAAAGGCCGCAGTCTCAGGGCAGATCTCATTCCCCTGGCTGAGGAAACGAACCGGGTTGCCGTTGAAGGGCTCAACGAAAAAGAGCTGGCCGTGATGCGCCGCCAGCTTCTGAAAATGATCGACAATCTAAACAGGGACGAACAGTTGCTGGTTCAACAGGGGCTGTCTATCGAACCGACCCGCGGCAAATCCTGACTGCCCCCAATAATTATCAGCCGAAACCAACTATTCCGCGGCAACCGGTGATTGCCCACTGACGATTGTCCGCCAGTCCGCTTCTTTCGATATGACTTCCTGATAGGAGGCGATGTCCGTGTAAACGATGTCCGGATCCGTACCGATAGCCTGACCACCACTTTCGACGATGCGGGCAGCATCGACCATCAGGCGCCGAAATTCAACTATCGCCAGATCCGAAGCCCCCAGTATATCGTGTGTTCGATCGACAATCGCCCCCATGGAAACCCACATGGCGATATCCTGATTGGGAATTCCGGCAATGCCGGTGAAATTTTCCGTCTTCATGAGTTCCCGGTCCTGGCCAAACCAGTTCTCCATGGTCCGGTATGGCGCCCAGGTTTCCGGATCCAGATCCTCGCCGGGAACAGCGCGGTTAAAGGCGCGCCAGGCCTCCGTCGAAGGCGTTGTTTCAGGATCGCCCCAGGCGATGAAATGAAACGCCGATGTTTCGTCATCAATGGGAACAATAACGCTGGCAACATTGTAGGAACTGTTCGGCGGGATGAGTGAAATGTAAGGTGCGATATATTCCGTGACCCTCACATAGTTATGAGTCGCAGAGTTTTTGATCGGTCGGCGGATGGCAGCATAATGAAAGCCATACGCCGTCGTTTGTGTCTGCATCCGCGGTGATTTATCCGTCGAGGGCCGGTACCAGCTCTGATCATCGGCTTCCGCGGTTTCAACCCGTGCCGGCACCATATCCGATGAATGCAGCGACGATGAATGTGCGGAATCAATCTGCCCCTCGGTAATTTGCGCCCAGTTGGCAGGAATACGAATTTTCAGGATCGAGGTTTGCTGATCTTCCGTGGGAGCAAATGCCGGTAAGCGAAATTCCGGCACTTCATCCAACGCCCCAAGCCAGGCCCAGACAAATCCGCCCCATTCATGGGTCGGATAAGCGCGGTGTTGAACCTTGTTCATGAGAGGGCTGCCTTCGGGTTCCGAGGACATCGCCTTAACGCGCCCCTCGGTATCGAACTTCCAGCCATGATAGAGACACCTCAGTCCGCATTCTTCATTGCGTCCCAGCACCAACGATGCCCGGCGGTGAGGACACAATTCGTCCAGCAGACCCAGCTTGCCGTCGCTGTCTCGAAACGCCACGAGGCGGATTCCCAGAACTTCGACAAGTATGGGTTTCCCGTCGGGCTCCTGGACTTCCTCAATAAGGCAAACCGGCGTCCAGTGCTGTCGCATCAGTTGGCCCATGGGCTCCTCCGGCCCGACCCGGACCAGAACTTCATTTTCTTCGGCGCTAAGCATTTCAACTCCATTTGCATGCGATCTGGCGTCCACCAAAGCTATCACTATTTATGGAATTGACAATAAAAACTTAGATATCTAATTTTCTTATTTCACAAGGGATCAGGAGAATTGACCGAACGAATTGAAATGAGCGTGGCCGGGATTCGAGATTTGACGAACGAAATCAAAGAGTTCCGGCTGTCCAGTTTGTCGGGGATGCCACTCCCTGCTGCCGATGCGGGCGCCCACATTACGGTGGAAACACCTTCCGGAGCCATGCGTCGTTATTCGCTCATCCATCCGAGTGAAAAGCCCGAAGATTACACAATTGCTGTCAAGCGTGAACCGGACTCACGCGGCGGTTCCCTTTCCATGCACGCGGAACTGACAGAAGGAGACTCCATTCGTATTGAACCGCCCCAGAATGACTTTGCCCTGACAAACGCCGAAGGGTTCCTGCTCATCGCCGGTGGCATCGGCATCACACCCATTTATTCCATGGCCCAATCCCTGTCCGCGGCAAATAAACCCTTTCAACTGATCTATTGTACGCGCAGTCCGGCGCACACGGCTTATGGGAAAGCCTTAAAGGAATTGTGCGGAGAGGCCCTCACCCTTCACCACGATCAGGGGGAGCCTGCCAATGTTTATGATTTTTGGGATCACTTTGAAAAGCCCGGAAGAGAGCATGTCTATTGCTGTGGACCATCACAGCTAATGGATGAAGTCAAGGCGCTCTCCGGGCACTGGCCTGAGGAGAATATTCATTTCGAGGAATTCAAGGCCGTAGAGATTATCCGCGAAGATGATCAGCCCTTTGATGTGATTCTGGAGCAATCGAACCGGAAACTGACGGTACCGGCGGACCGGACAATCCTGGAAACCATCCGGGATGCCGGGATTCCCACAAAAAGCTCTTGTGAAAGCGGTACATGTGGAACATGCCGAACCAGATTGGTTTCCGGAGATGTCGATCATCGGGATATGGTGCTTATGGAAGAAGAAAAGGAAAACAACGTCATGATCTGCATTTCGCGCGCAAAGACAGGAGATCTTATTCTTGACCTCTGAGACGGTCAGACTTGGAGCCATTGGTCTCGGTCGCGGGTTTGACCTCACGGCCGAAGCGTTTGCCCGTCATCCTGAGATCGATTTGACTGCCGCTGTCGCCCGTTCGCCTGAAGCGCGCCAGGCATTTGAAAACAGTTTTTCCGGTCGAGCCTTTGAAACCCTGGAAGACATGTTGGCGGATGATCTCGTAGAAATGGTCTACGTTGCCACGCCCCACGAATTGCACTGTCCCCATGCGATCGCCTGTATGCAGGCCGGAAAACATGTGGTTGTTGAAAAACCCATCGCCCTTTCACTGAAAGACGCTGATGACATGATCGCAGTAGCCCGACAGAACGGGGTACACCTCATCGTCGGTCCCTGCCACAGTTTCGACGCTCCGGTTCTCAAGGCGGCTGAAATTATTGCGACCGGACGACTGGGAAATGTCCGAATGCTCCACGCCCTGAACTGTACGGAGTTCCTATATCGTCCGCGCACCCCGGAAGAACTCGATACGTTGCAGGGAGGAGGCGTTGTCTTTTCCCAGGCCATTCATCAGATCGATGTGGCCCGACGTCTCATGGGGCGAAAGGCTAGAAGCGTCACGGCCATGACCGGAAAGTGGGATCAGGCCAGGCCCACCGAGGGGGCCTATAGCCTGCTTATTCGATTTGAAGGAGAGGCCTTCGCAAATCTCACCTATTCGGGATTTGCCCATTTCGATTCCGACATCTGGATGAACAATATCTCGGAACTGGGTCGCAAAAAAACTGTCTCAAGCTTCGGCAACGCCAGGAGAACCCTGAAAAATGCCGCCAACGAATTACATGCAAAAAATTCACGAAAATTCTCCGGCCTGAATCTGGATGACGCACCTGAAAATCATGAACATTTCGGCCCGGTGATTGTCTTTTGCGACGAGGGTGATCTGCAACTCAACGCCGATGGGGTGACACTCTTTGGCAATGAGGCAATTGAGAAATTCGACTGCCCCTTCGCATATTCGCGCCAGTCCTTCGCCGACGCCATCATATCCACCGTACGTCATAACCGACCACCCGTTCAGGACGGGTCGTGGGGGAAGGCCTCTCTTGAAATTTGTCATGCCATACTAAAGAGTGCGGAGACGGCATCACCCGTCGATCTGCACTTTCAATAGGAAAACGAAACATGTCCGATCTGCAACTATCAATCGCCATGGGAGACTATGATCGTACACGGCCCATCTATGACAAACGCGTGCAAATCGATGGCGTGGATCCGGTCATCATGCTGCAATCGCCGGAAGAAATGTTTTTCCGTTCGTTTCGTCATCAGGCTTATGACATTAGTGAACTGTCCCTGAGTTCTTACTGCGTATCCCTGACCCGCGAAGATCCGCCCTATATTGCGATCCCCGTTTTCCTGAGCCGGGCTTTCCGTCACACGTCGATATACATACGTAAAGATCGGGGCATCCACAAACCAGAAGATCTCAAAGGTAGAAAGATCGGCATCACAGAGTATCAGCTGACGGCTAATATCTGGGCCCGGGCCATACTCGCCGATTACGGCGTAGAAGCCTCCGATATAATTTGGGTTCGGGGCGGCATGGACACACCGGGCCGGCCTGAAAAACTGAAACTGGACCTGCCCGATGCGATTCGCATAGAAGCGACACCGGAAAATAGGCCTCTGAACCAGATGCTTGCCGACGGAGACATCGACGGCATCATAGGTCCTCGCTGGCCGCGCTGTTTTCACGAAGGTCACCCGCAGGTGGGACGCCTGTTCCCGGATACGATGGCGGTTGCCGAAGATTACTACAAGCGAACCAATATCTTCCCCATCATGCACGTGCTGGGCGTGCGCACAAGCCTTAGTGAAACACATCCCTGGCTTCCCGGCGCCTTGCTTAAAGCCTTTTCAAGCGCAAAGGCCATGGCCATCACAGCCCTCGAGGATACGTCGGCAACGAAAGTGACCATGCCATTTGTCGAAGACAATCTGGCCCGGGCCAAGCTTCTTTCGGATGATCTCTGGTCCTATGGGGCTCTCAACAACCGCCATGTTCTCGAGACTTTTCTCGCCGCCCACCACGACCAGGGCCTGTCACCGAGAAAATTAGAGTTTGAAGAACTGTTCCACCCCTCGACCCTAGAGAGCTACAGTCTATAATGACCGAGATCGGCGACATATTCGAGATCAGTCTCGCCAGCGGATTTGGTTATGCGAAGGTCACGCATCTCCATCGGACCTATCTGGACGTCCTGATGGCGGACCCGCAAATTTATGCACATCGTCTCGAGGACCCCAGTAATGCCGAATTCAAGGATGTGGTGCTCTATCCCCTGTCCCAATCAATCAAAGGCGGCAACTTAAATGCCCGGAAATGTATCAGCGACCCGAATGCCTCCGGTGCGCAGCCCTTTCCGCGATTTCGATTTGCGGTACGCGATCGCCGCGGTGAACCCATTTACTGGTGGATCTGGAACGGCGACTCCATTGTGCCCGCGGATCCCGACCAGGATATCTCAGATCTGCCCATTCGGAAAATTTTATCACAGGAGGAATTTATCGGACTCTGGCGGACTTAGCCCAGAGTTCCTTGCGTTTAAATCAAGGGAGGAATCACTACCGAGGAGGGAACAAACATTTATTGATGAACAAACGTGGTATAGTCTGTTGTTCAAAAGAGATTGCTTCCGCAGAGTCACCCAACGGGACAACAGACCTATAATAATCCAACAACTTTTACGGAGAGGAAAATCATGATCAATTTAAAGCCTATAATCGGGGCCGTTGTTGCCACCGCTATGATTGCCGGTTTTAATACGAGCGCGAGCGCACAAAACTATAATCTGACACTTACCGGAGCCAGCCCCGGCGGACTATGGTCGCGTATCGGCGGCGGTATCGATGCGGCCATTGCCAAGGCCTTTCCGGGATCAACAGTCACCTATCAGACCTCTTCCGGTGGTTTGGCAAATATTCCCCTTGTTGCGAATGGAAAAGTACCCCTAGGCATGGCAAGTGATGGTGAAATCAGCGCCGCCATATCAGGTCAACCGCCTTACAAGGGACCGGTCAAAAACATTCGGGCTCTATTCCGGGCCTATACGGCTCAGGCCCGTTTCCAGCTGACCCATGTCATTGTCAACAAGTCTTTTGCCGACAAGCACGGCGTCAAAACTTTCGCTGATATTGTCAATAAGAAGCTGCCGGTGCGCGTGGCGATCAACCGCAAAGGTAATATGGATAGTACGGTCGGGGCGGCCCTGTTAACCGAACTTGGTGCAAGCCCGGACAACATCAAGTCCTGGGGCGGACAAGTCGTCAATGCCGCTTCGAAAGAAATGGTGTCGCTTATGCTGGACCGCCGGATCGATATGTATGTTCTCGGTATTGCCTATAATCATCCCCGCATTCGCGAGACGGCCAAGGGTATCGAGGCGGTCCTGCTGCCCATTCCTGACACTGCAGCCAAGAAAGTGGTCGATAAACTCGGTGGCGAAGTGTGCCAGGTCAAACCCGGTGAATACAAGTGGACACCCAACGGCACCTCGTCTATCTGCGTCGGCGTTCTGGTGATTGCCAATCCTGATCTGGATGAAAAAACCGCCTACGATGTGACCAAGGCGATGTACGAGCAGATCGAAACCTTTAAAGAGAAATCACACCGTCTTATCAAGAAAACCGCGTCGCCGGACTCCATGTCCACAAAAGGACCTATTCCTTTCCATCCCGGTGCCGAGAAATACTTGAAAGAAATCGGCAAACTCTAGTCCTGCAAACAACCACCGGCCAATGACAGCTCGGAACTGAGATCGTTATTGGCCGGTATTATTGTGGCATCGCATGGCGCTATCGACACTTTTTTCCGCGCAAACATGGTTTTCTGTCGGGATACGGCGGCGTCCTCAGGGTATCTCCTATTGGATCTATTTGCCCTTTGCGGTCGCGGTCGGCGTTTATGTTATTACGGCCGCGACGTTCATTATTATTCAGCCCTGGACGCTCGTCGTCTTGTTTTTCGCCGGCATGATGGCCCTGGCATTTTTGACCACGGGGCCGTTTGAAAATTCCAATCCCGAAAATCCTTCAAAGATCGATTTTCTCCTGGCGCTGGCCAGCATCATTGTCGGAATTTATTTCGCACTGAATGCCGACCGAATTGCCAATCGTATCGTATTGCTGGACGAGTTGACGACCTGGGATGTCTTTTTTGCGACCTGGGTTTTCATTCTCACCCTGGAAGTGACGCGGCGATCAACGGGTCTCGGGCTCACGGTTCTTGTTATCGGCTTTGTTGCCTATAATCTCTGGGGACATCATCTGAGCGGTGTCCTTCAGCATGGTAAAATCGACTACCAGCATTTTATTGAAATCACGGTTTTCACGACGGACGGCATATTCGGATTACCCCTGAGGGTGGCCGCAACCTATGCCTTCATGTTCGTCATGTTCGGCACGCTCCTCCATGCCTGTGGCGGCGGTGATTTTTTCTTCAATTTCGCCGCCGCGATCAGCGGCCGCCGCGTCGGCGGCCCGGCCAAAGTGGCGGTTATTTCCTCCGGCATGTACGGCATGTTGTCCGGCAGTCCCACCTCCGATGTCGTGACCACGGGATCCATCACGATACCGATTATGAGGCGGCTCGGATATCCGAAAGCCCATGCCGGCGCCATCGAAGTCGCCGCCTCAACCGGGGGCAGTGTCGTGCCTCCGGTTCTGGGAACGGCGGCATTCCTGATGGTCGATTTCGCAGGCATCGACTACAGGGATATTGCGATTGCATCTCTGATCCCTGCCATACTTTACTATGTCTCCATTTACGCCCAGGTGCACTTTTCTTCACTCCGCCTCGGATTTGGGCGCATGGACGACAATCTCATTCCACCGTTTTGGAAGACCCTGAAGGATGGCGGCCTCTTCATCGTGCCGCTGACCGTCCTGACACTCGCCCTATTGGCCGGTTACACGCCCACAATGGTCGGGATATTCGGCACAATCGCCGTATTCTTCGTGGCCCTGTTCATGGCACCCCGGCGCGTCCATCCCTTAGAACTCATCAAAGTGCTGAGCGAAACCTGCTATCGCATGGTCCCGGTCGCCGGAGCCTGTGCCGCAGCGGGCCTGATTATCGGCGGCATAACAATGACCGGTCTTGCCGGAAAGTTTGCCCACCTCGTTTACGGCATTACCGATGCGCAGCAGTTTACGACGCTCCTGATCACGGCGGCGATTACGATTGTTCTCGGCCTGGGCATGCCGACGCCAAGCGCTTACATCCTGGCGGCGGCCCTCATGGCCCCCATATTGACGGAGATTGGCATTCCAACTCTGCCCGCTCACATGTTCGTGCTGTACTATGCGGTAATGTCCGCTCTCACACCGCCGGTCGCCGTCGCCGCCTATGCCGCCTCATCCATAGCCCAGGAAAATCCCCTGCTCATCGCCGTAACAGCCGTTAAATTTGCCCTCGCCGCTTTTATCGTGCCGTTTGCATTTGTTTATGGTCCGGAACTTCTCCTAATTGGTCCCTGGTACCAGATCCTGTTCTCCCTCGTCACGGCCATAGCCGGTCTGATTTTGATCGCTGCCGCGGTTGAAGCCTTTCTCACATCACCGCTTTCAGCTGCGGAACGTGTTCTCCTGGCCCTTGGCGGCCTCGGATTGTTCCTGCCAAACACCTACACAGGTATTGCCGCCGTTTTGATTTTGGCTGTTTTTGCCCTGTGGCGAATGTTTGGAAAACGCCAATCCATGGACTTGTAGGAATCGCCGTAGGCCCACCAAACGCCCGGCCGTTCAGGACGTCATTCCCTGTAATCCAGGAGACTACCGGCAATGAACTTACAAATTGCCATTCACGTGTGACCGTCAGTTCGTCGGTCGCTTTGGTGCGTGGCCGCCATGTTTGACCTTGGCATCGTCGGGAACGGTACTTTTTCTGTTCCGAACTTGCTCTGCGTCAGCCGCGGGGAAGGCGGCGACAGGTGCCGACTCACCTTTCAGGGTGACACGCTCCATGTAACGTCTTTTGGGGTAGTAATCATGAATGGCATAGTGCTGGGTCGATCGATTGTCCCAGAAAACCAGCGTGTTGTTTTCCCAG
>JANQOC010000456.1 GCA_028279265.1 Hyphomicrobiales bacterium | reverse complement strand
TTATCGCCGGAAGCCTTCGCCTTGCCGATATCTTTTGACAGGGAATTGCGCTGAGTCTGAGCCTCTTGCAGTTGGCTGACACAGTCGCGCCAGGATTTGTCCAGCGCCAGGATCTCAGACGAAAGTCCTGCCATTCCCCGTTTAGCGAGGGCCTGGTCAAATTCTTCCGGATTTTCCCGGATCCATCTAATATCTAACACCGCACGATCCTCTAAATCTTTCGCCGTCTAAATCTTGGAACTCACTATTCCAGGGTCTCGATGTATCGGCTTCAGTCCTTCAAAATTCTCCAGGGTCCGACACGCAAGTCTGAATCGTCCCTTCTATAGGACGCACGCCGACCGGCGTCCAGCTTTGACGGTAAATTGTGGGAAAAGCAGTACCCCGCTCAGGCCGGTTCTCCGGTCCCTTCATCCGACCCCAGTTCCGACTGGTTGTCCGCTTGTTCTTGTTTTTTTTCTACAAATTGGACCGCATAAATCGACAGCTCGTAAAGGAGTAAGGTCGGCAAAGCCAATCCCAGCTGACTGATGGGATCGGGTGGTGTCAGAAAGGCCGCAGCCGCGAATACGCCGACGATGGCATATTTCCTTTTGCTTCTCAATCCGGCGGCCGATGTGAACCCGACCCTGGCAAGCAGAGTGAGAACAACCGGCAATTGAAAACATATCCCAAATCCGAGGATCAGGGTCATGATCAGTCCCAGATATTCACTCACCTTCGCATTGAGTTGAATCGAAATATTTTCATCTGTTCCCGTTTGCTGCATGGACAGAAAGAACTGCATGGCAAGGGGCATCACGACATAGTAGACAAGCAGGCCACCGATCAGAAAAAGAATGGGGGTTGCCGCGAGATATGGCAGAAAAGCCTTCTTCTCGTTTTTGTAAAGGCCGGGGGCCACAAACATATAGACCTGGGTGGCGATGACGGGAAATGCGATGAAAATTGCACCAAAGAGTGCCAGCTTGAGCTTGGTAAAGAAAAACTCCTGGGGGGCGGTGAACTGCATCTCAATTGGGACATCGGCGCCGACGGCAATCCGGTACGGGTGCAGTAGGATGTTGTAAATATCGGTGGCAAAAATGAAGCAGACAATAAAGCATACGAAAACCGCCACCACAGACCACAGCAACCTCTGACGCAGTTCAATCAGATGATCGAGCAGCGGCGCCTTACTCGCCTCAATTGAGTCTTTTTCGACATCATCGGTCATCGGGCTCAAGCTCCACGATTTGCGGCGGTGACACGGGCGTCATCTTGCTTGTCGGTCTGGGTTTGCTGAGCATCCGACAGATTGTTTTCATCGGTATCGGATTGCGCGCGCTCATGTTCGCGATCGGCGGCGGGCTCCTTGTTTTCATTTGTCGCCTGGCCCGCGGGCTTGGATTTGGTGGTCTCCGGCGGATCTTCGACGTCCAGATCGATATCTTCCATTTCAAAGATATCGTCATTGCCGATGGAGTTTTCCAACTCGTCGCGGATATCCGTCAGCGGGTTCATATCGCTGACCTCCGACTTCAGTTCGTCAAGCTCGGAGTCGCGTATGGCTTCATCGAACTGACTCTTGAACTCGTTGGCCGTGCGCTTGATTTTTCCGACAAAATTCCCGACCTGGCGCAATAGGCGCGGAAGATCTTTTGGACCGACAACGAGGATCGCCACTACAGCAATTATGAGAATTTCACTCCAGCCTATGTCCAGCATTTCTCGCTCGTCATGGAAGAATTTTGATCTGGCCGCTCCATTCCGGAGCCCGCGACCCTACAGTCGGCTATGGTGGGACTGTGGTTAACCCTGCGGTGCCTAGCTCGTGCCGGATTTTTCCTGGGCAGCTGATTTCGACGCTTCGACGGTTTCTGCCGTTTCGTCGTGATTTATCGTCTTAACCGGTTCATCCTTGGTATCGTCTTCGGCAATTCCCTTTTTGAAACTCTTGATCCCCTTGGCGACATCGCCCATGAGATCGGAAATCTTCCCGCGTCCAAAAAGAAGTACAAGAAGTACGACGACAATTAAGATCTGAGTCCATCCTGGCATCATTGATGGCGATCTCCTTTCAAATTCATAAGATTAAATTCACTATCGCAGAAACTATGTCCGGTCGCAAGCAATCGCGCAATAAGTCTCTAACAAGGTTTAAATCGTTATTATTGCTTCGAAAATCAAGTGAATTCTGGAGATTACAACGACATTAACATAATTTAATCAGTCTACCGTTTTAGAGCTGGCATCGGGAAAGAGCAAAATCTCATTACGGTCGATTTCGATCCCGACCTCGCTGCCGACTTCAGGAGCTTCACTTTCCCTGATACGCGCGAGCAGGGACCGTTCCAGTTCCTGAATCGCAAGCTCGACAAAAGCGGCGTCTCCGAGAAATTTGCGCTGTATAACCTTGCCCGGCGTCCCCTGACCCTTGGGGACAATCTGCACGCCCCGGTGCCGGATACACAAAAGACCACTTGCCGCTCCGGTCTCGCCTTCAAACGGATACGATCCAAACGGCGACTGAAAAGATCCGTTAATGATCGTGCAGCGGATTTCGTTAATTTCCGAAAAAATTCGGGCGACAAACAGATTTTTCGGTTTTCTATAAATTTGCTCGCTTGTGCCGACCTGGACGAGTTGCCCGTCGTGCATAACGACGATCCGATCTCCCATGCGCATCGCTTCCTCCGCATCATGGGTAACGATGAGACATGTGGAACGCGTCTCCCGTAGCACGGCGAGTGTTTCTTCCCGAATAAAATCCCGCAACCGGGAATCAAGCCCGGAGAACGGTTCATCCATGAGCAATACCGAAGGCCGGGGCGCTATGGATCTCGCCAGTGCCACGCGTTGCTGTTGTCCGCCGGAGAGATTGTGGGGATAGCGGTGGGTCATTTTCTCAAGCCCCACTCTTCTCAAAGCCAGGCGCGCTACCTGATGGGCCGTTTTCTTATCCAGCGAAATCAGCCCAAACGCGACATTCTCAAGAATTGTCAAATGCGGAAACAAGGCGAAATCCTGAAAGATCAGCCCGACATTCCTCTGCTCCGGCGGAATGAAACTGTTGTTGCCGGTAACGACGAGATTGTTGAATTTGATCGTCCCCTGGTCCGGGACCTCGATCCCGGCGGCCAGTCTCAGGAGAGTCGTTTTGCCACATCCGGATGGCCCCAGGATACAGACGATCTCGCCCGGATTTATATCCAGGCTGAAATTATCGACGGCTCTGACATCACCGAAATTCTTGACCAAACCATCGAAAAAAACACCTGCGGCAATGGTCGCGGTTGCGGTGCCTCTCTGGCCCCAGGAGAGCAATTCTCCGGATTCATTGTTCTCACTTGCCATTTTTTCAGATGAAATTTGATCGTCCAAAAGCGAAACTCTATGCCGTTTGTTCCGCCAAGACTTATATCAGCGGCAAACTTGTTTCAATGAGCGAATGTGAGAATTAATGTAAATGCGATGATATGGCCGGGATTTGGCTGTCCCCTGCACGTTCAGACTTAATTATGTTCAGACTTAATTTATGTTCCGAACTTTTTCAGGGGTTCTGTAATGCCTTCATTTTCAATGTCATCGTCTTCAATGTCTTCACTTTCGGAACCCTGTTCGTCTGCGTCTTCCAGGGTATGAACAGCCGACTTTTTCCCGGAATTGTCGGAAGACACATCGGAATCGTCGGCATCCAGATCAAACAATTGATCCTGGGGGTCTTCCAGGGGTTCTTCCG
>JANQOC010000426.1 GCA_028279265.1 Hyphomicrobiales bacterium | reverse complement strand
CTGGCAATTTGCGGTGGCATATACGGCAATCTCGAAGCCCTGAAGGCATTCCTCGAATTGACGGACAGTTTGGGCATCCCCGGCGACCACATCATACATACGGGCGACATCGTCGCTTACTGCGCTGATCCCCGGCCGTGCGTCGAGCAGATTATTTCCCGTGAAATTCATAATATCAAAGGTAATGTCGAAGAAAGTCTCGCCTTCAACGCCGATGATTGCGGTTGCGGATTCGAGGAGGGAACGGCGTGTGATGTGTTGTCCAATCAATGGTACGCCTATGTCGATGCCGAAATCGGTACTGAGCACCGTAAGTGGATGTCCGACCTCCCGGTTCAGTTGAGTTTCCGCTATCATGATCGCCGGGTTCGGGTCCTTCACGGGAGCAACAGTGAAGTCAACGAGTTCGTTTTTCCGTCGACCCCCGGTGCGCGCTATGAGCGCATGTTCCATGAGACCGGCGCCGACATTGTCATCGCAGGACATAGCGGTTTGCCCTACACCCTCAATAGGGGAGATCGTATCTGGCATAATTCAGGGGCACTCGGCATGCCCGCGAATGACGGTACGCCCCGGGTTTGGTGCAGCCTTATTGTTCCGGATGGGCAAAATGTCCGTATCGAACACCTGGCGCTCTCCTATGATTTTCAGACCGCCCACCTGAAAATGGTACAGGCCGGATTACCGCACGGATACGCAACCGCCCTGAAAAGCGGCTTATGGCCCAGCCTGGATTGTCTTCCTGAAAAAGAAAAAGCGGCGACGGGAATTCCCATTACATTTGAGGGCGACGAAGTTCCGACGGCATCGCGCGAGATTTCTTTGGGATCGGTTTAACGCAATTCCTGCAGCAACCCAGTAATCACCTGAAAGAAGTTCTGTCTTCCCGGATAACCGGTAATGCGGACCAGTTCGTTATTGCCATCGACCAGAACGAATGTCGGGACCGTCGTAATTGGCTGCTTGAGCTGCAATGCCACACTCTGGTCTGCGGTCACGTTTTGGCGTTCCAGGGGCGCCACGCGACCCGGCCAGCTTTCCGCGTAGGATTGCGCCACATCCCGATGAAACAGGTCACAATAGGAGCATTCGTCGGTTTCAAAAACAATCAACCGCATATCCCGCGCCTCGGCGATACCCGACAGGCCTAAAAGCGAGACAATGGCGATGATATACAGACTCTTGAACATTTACCTACGCACGACGACAATCAATTCTAAAACAAAATAAATCCGGCGACGAATAAACCATTCTTCGGTTTATCACCGCTAATTATGACAAGAGAGTTCAGAGATTAGCAAGGTATAGCAAGCGCCGAACCCGATCATAGTTAAGCGAATAGGTAAATTTCGACTCCGAGATGAAATCATCTCTTGTCGTGGTGACAGGGCCCGGTGCGGCGGCCGGCGGTTTTAAATCATCAAAATACAAAAAAAATTAGGCGGCTCGATGAGCCGCCTGTAATAATAAACCAGTAGAAAGACGTCCTGGCTCTTATGTCAGTGAACTAGATCGAAGTTCGGAATTTCTTCCAGGTCACAATTACTTTTGTACCGACCCGGACCCGTTTGTAGAGTTCAGCGACATGATTGTTATGCATTCGGATACATCCGTGGGATACGGCTTGCCCGATCGTCCAAGGTGCATCGGTTCCATGAATTCTGTAGAGCGTGCTTCCCAGATAGAGCGCGCGTTTTCCAAGAGGATTACGCGGATGACCGCCGGGAACATGGGCCGGAAGTTTTGGATTTTCGCGGCGCATCTTTGCCGTTGGAGTCCAAGGCGGATTTACTTTTTTGCGGCTGACAAAGCTTTGTCCCGACCAGCGTGCATTGCCTTTCGGAACAGCAACGGGATAGCTCACGGCCTTGCCGCGCTTAACCACGTGATAAAGTCTTCGGTCCGCAAAGCTCACAACTATCGTGCCGGATCTGTAACTTCTTGAAAAATTGACGACCTGCTTGCTGCCACCGGACTGACCGCCAAAAATAGAATCGAAGAAGCCTTGAGCGGCCGATTGCTGAGGCGCAGCTGTGAGAGCAATCAACAGACCACCGAACACGACAAATAAGTTTCTGAATGCCTTGGGGAGTGACATTTACCATACTCCTTTAGATTGGTGTTTTTATCAGTTACGCATCTGCACGTTAATATTTCTTTGCCAAAATCAAAGAAGCCAGTTTTTGCAGTCACATGCGGACACTTATTGACTCTTAAACTGCATCGAAGTCCGGCAATATTCAAGCTCGGGAGGGGGCCATTAATTCGTGATATGGTGGATTGACCAATCTGTGTGGGAATAACGTCACATAATTTTGCCACAATTGATCCGAAGCCAATCCGTCAGGCTCAAGTCATTGATTGAGTAACATTTTCGTTATGTTAGCCGGATATTCGCTAGGGGACCCGGGTCCGGCAGCACAAACGGTGCCGTGCGGCCAGCCCATGTTTGGTCACAATTCTAAAATGTGTTGCTGCTCCGCCGGAGCTCAGATCATGAGGCTTGGGTTCCGTCCAGCAGTTCGTCGATGCGCCGGGCCGCCAGACGAATATTTTCAATAGAATTCGCGTACGAAAATCGTATGTAGCCTTCGCCGTGGATTCCGAAGCTCGGTCCGGCGATTGTCGCAACGCCGGCCTCCTCGAGAATCTTGTTTTGGATCTCCATGGAGGTGAAACCGGTTTTTGTAATATTCGGAAACGCATAGAAAGCACCACCGGGATCGATGCAGGAAAATCCGGGTAGCTGATTGAGAAGTTCGACGATGACTTTTCGCCGCTCATCGAATGCCGCCACCATTTCATGCACGCGCTCCTGCGGTCCTTCAAGCGCGGCAATTCCGGCGTACTGCGTGGCGGCGTTGACACAGGAGTGGCAATTCACGGCAAGGCGGTTGACTTTTTCGATCAGGTTTCGCGGCCAGACACTGAAGCCAAGGCGCCATCCTGTCATGGCATAGGTTTTTGACCACCCATCCAGGAGTATGATCTGATCTCTGACTTCGGGATAGGTCAGTAGACATTTGTGGACACGCCCCTCGTAGAGCATCTGGCTGTAGATTTCATCCGCGAGTAACACGGTGTGAGGATTTTCCGCGAGCCCCCGGACCAGAATATCAAGTTCCCGTTCGCCAACGACACCCCCTGTCGGATTGCCGGGCGTGTTCAATATAATGAGTCGTGTCTCTGGTGTTATGCGCGATACCACTTCCTCGGCGTCAAACGAAAACTCGTTTTCTTCTTTGAGATGTATCGGAACGGGTTTTGCGCCACAATATTCGATCATCGACCGATAGATGGGAAAACCGGGATCGGGATAGAGTATTTCTGTACCGGGTTCTCCAAACATCAGGATGGAGAAAAACATGGTCGGTTTGCCACCCGGCAAAATCATCACCAGGTCTGGATCGATTTCGACATTGTACCTGTTGTAAAGATCACGGGAGACGGCTTCCCGAAGCGGCAATATACCCTGGCTGGGTGTATATCCGTGATGTCCATCCTTGAGGGCTTTAATCGCTGCCTCAACGATATGGGGCGGTGTTTTAAAATCCGGCTGTCCGATACCGAGATTGATGATCTCTTTCCCTTGCCGCTCGAGTTCCGCAGCCCTGGCCAGAACCTCAAAAGCCGTTTCCGTTCCCAGAAACTCCATATTCTTTGCAAGTATGGCCATGATCCATCCTTTTTTATTGCGCTTGTTTTGTTTCCGGCCCGGGCTGATTTCGGAATTTCTTAAAGTCAGCCTGAATGTTCCCAACTTTACATGGTTTAGGGGGAATTCAACAATTCTGCGAATTTGTCCTGGATTTATTTCCGGCCGGCGGCATTTCGTTGGCGGCCGATCCCTTGTCTGGCCCGATCTTACGCGCGCAGATTCTCACTTCAAGAAATTGCAAATTGAGCATTGACAGGGAATCAAAAATTGATTAGAACAAAGCATGAACATTGATTGACGTCTTGGGAGCCGTTTTGTGCATCTTGAAAGTAAACATAAGGTAAAAGCCGATAACAAATCGACTCCGGATTTTTCCGCAAGAGCAGGCGGAAGCGGGCCACGATCAGCCCTCATCGAAAAGCTGCGCACGGATATTCGTGCCATTGAGCAGCATTCCAGGTCTTTTTCCCCATCCCCGAATGACCTTGGACCGGCCGCTTCCGCCTGCTTTTTTTCCAAAGCAAGAAACCAGCAGGAGGCACAGCCTCCGCACTCCCCCCCTTCCCATCAGCCGTCGGAGGACAGGGGGGGAGTGCAAAACCTTGGACCTGCCAAAGGTCGATGGACATTCGGTGTTCCTGAAATTGACGGTATGCTTCCCTGGATTGGTTTAAAACCTTCCGGACTGCATGAAATAAAGCCTCTTCATTACCGGGATATGGCGGCGGCGCGCTCCTTTGCTCTGGCTCTTTTTTCCCGTCACAGACAGATAAGAAAGAATGCGCCCGTGCTCTGGTGTCTGTCAGATGCCTCCAGCCGTGAATTCGGGACCCCCTACGGTCCCGGACTTCTCCAGCTCGGGCTCGATCCCCAGGATTTGGTTATGGCGCAAAGCAAAAAAATGGCCGACCTTTTCTGGACCATGGAAGAAGGTTTAAGAGCTGAAACTTTGACCGCCGTTCTGGGAGAAGTTGACACCGCTCCTTTCACGGAAGCCCGAAGGCTTGCCCTCGCCGCGGAAACCCACCAGATACCGTGTCTGCTCATTTCACACCAGGAGACAGCCGGCGCCAATGTGGCCCTCACCCGCTGGCGCATAAGTACAGCGGACAGGCCGTCTGCAACCACCGATCCTGAAGCGCTGGCTATGCCGCGGTGGAATATTACGCTTGAGCGAACCCGTCACGGGCCAAGCGGACTTAACTGGACAGTGGAGTGGAGTCATGAAGCGTTATGTTTCCGTCTGGTTACCCCATTGGCCGATCGAACGCCTAAAACAGGCAACGACAGATATAGAGTCGCTGCCGCCGGATAGCGCCCCCTTTGCCCTGGTTGAATCAACGGAAAAAGGCCTCGTCCTTTTTGCCCTCAACAAAAGAGCTCAGTCCCTGAAACTGTATCACGGCCAACGCCTGCCCGATGCCCGTGCCATGGTGCCGTCGCTGCAATCGGCACCGGCGCAAAGGGAGCGGGATGACAGGACCCTTAAAGCTTTGGCCCACTGGTGCACCCGCTTCACGCCGGCTGTTAATACAGATGGGAATGCCGGGCTCTGGCTGGAGGTTTCCACAAGCACCCATCTTTTTGGCAATGAAAGCGCGCTGCTCAAAGACATTCATATCCGTTTCAGGAAACTTGGTTTCACGGTGCGGCTCGGACTTGCCGACAGTCTTGGAGGGGCCTGGGCCATGGCACATTACGGGCCGATGCGCGCGCCCATGGAGCAAAGAATTGTCGCCCCCGGCGCAACCTTGAACCGCCTTGGAAATTTTCCCGTCGCGGCCCTCCGCCTCGGCGAGGACAGCATTCAGTTGCTCAAGCGCCTGGGGCTCAAACGCATAAAGCAGCTCGACAGCCTCCCCCGGCCAACTCTTAAGCGGCGCTT
Source organism: Hyphomicrobiales bacterium (assembly GCA_028279265.1). GTDB lineage: Bacteria > Pseudomonadota > Alphaproteobacteria > Rhizobiales > CAYWUX01 > JANQOC01. The sequence goes on along the minus strand of JANQOC010000426.1, from coordinate 9,302 downwards.
TCCTTCGATGACGGATGCCGATGCTGTTCTCCATCGTCTTGACCAGTTGCTCGGAAAGATCGAGGAGCCGCGCAAGACACTGCTGCCAACGACAAACTACATAGCGCACATCGCGTTTCCGGAACCCCTCATAACAACCGAAGGCGTGGACACGGCTCTGCAGACCCTCTGTCACGAGCTCTGCGGAAAATTACAAAAAGACGAAAAGGGGGCCCGTCAAATAATTCTGACGATTTACCGGACCGATGGTTCCCTGACCTCAGTGGAAGCGGGAACCAGCACCCCCAGCCGCAAACCGGACCACTTCGTCCGTCTTCTGAATGAAAAAATCGACACCGTTGACGCCGGCTTCGGTATTGATCTCATGACCCTGAATGCAACGGTCCATGAGCCTCTCCAGCCTTCCCAGACAACCCTGGCAGAAACGCAAACAGGCGCGCAGCAAACCGATGCGGCTGAACTGATTGACCGGCTGACAAACCGGCTGGATAAAAGCCGGGTCTTTCGTCTCAGTCCGCAAGAAAGCTATATCCCGGAGCGCGCCCAGAATCGTGTCCCGGCCCTCGAAAGTCTGGTTCACTGGCCCGAGAAATTCGTTCCGACTGTCCGCAGGCCTCTTTTATTGCTTGATCCCCCGGAAGCGATAAAGGTCATCGCCGAAATTCCCGAAGGCCCGCCTCTGAGTTTCACCTGGCGCCGCGTTTACAGGCGCGTCGTCCATGCCGAGGGACCGGAACGTATTTCTCCGGAATGGTGGCTTGAAATCCCGGATGAGGCTTCCGGTAACCGGCGCCAGGGGGACCAGGAAGACCAGGGGGACCAAAGAGATCAGAGTGAGGGAGATGAAATTCTGGCGGCCCAGGACCGGAAGACACGGGACTATTATTTTGTCGAGGACGAAATGAACGGGTGCTACTGGATTTTTCGCAGCGGCCTCTACCACAACGTGTCGCACCGCACGCTTCCCCAGTGGTATCTCCAGGGTTTTTTCGGATAATTTCGAGTGACTGCAATGCCCCCCTATGCCGAGTTGCAAGTAACCACAAATTTTTCCTTCCTGCGCGGCGCCTCCCACGCCGATGAGCTCGTTGCAACTGCGAAGAACCTGGGTCTGAAAAGCATCGCGGTAACAGACCGCAATACCCTGGCCGGTGCCGTGCGCATGCACATTGCCGCAAAAGCTGCGGGAGTAAATCTCACGGTCGGTGCCCGGCTTGATTTTCTGGATGCGCCGAGCCTTCTTTGCCTGCCCACCGACAGGCAGGCCTATGGAAGGCTGTGCCGCCTTCTCACCCTCGGCCAGCAGCGGGCAGAAAAAGGAAATTGCGAACTCTACATAAATGATATCCGCGACTATGCCGAAGGGCAGATCTTCATCAGCCTGGCCTTGCAGGAGAAACAGGACACCGGGCTATGCGAAATCGGGCCAGGCGAAGAAGGGGCATCCGCAAGCAGGCGGAAAAAGTCCACGGCACAGACGGAGCTCGCGACTTTCGCTTCCTCGCCTCTTGCGCTTGCGGCCAACAGCAACACACCCGAAAGTTCGAAATCAGGCCGGCCCGGAAATCATCAGGGCCCTGAAAACAGTGATGCCATCACTGAAAGAATGTCCGCGCGTGACACCCTTTGCTGGCTCAGGGAACATATCGACGCGCCGCTCTATGTCGCTGTTTCGCACCGCTATGACGGCAATGACAGGACGCATATCGCCGGTGTCCATAACGCCGCTTCCGAACTTGGTATTCCCGTCGTTGCCACCAATGACGTGCTTTACCACGGTCCGGAACGGCGCGCGCTTCAGGACGTGCTGACATGTATCCGGGAAAAATGCAGTATCAGGACGGCGGGCTTCCTTCTTGAAAAAAATGCCGAGCGCTATCTGAAAAGCCCGACCGTCATGGCCCGGGCCTTCGCAGGATATGAAGAATCCCTGAAAAACACCGCTGAAATCGCCAAAGCCTGCCGGTTCAGCCTGGATGAACTGGTCTACGAATATCCGGATGAGCCCGTCCCCCCGGGCGAGACACCCCAGTCACAACTCGAGAAACTGACATGGGAAGGCGCAACAGAGCGCTTTCCCGAAGGGCTTCCGGATAAAATTCGCAGTTCCATAGAAAAAGAAATTGAGCTCATCGACCGCCTGCAATATGCCCCCTATTTTCTGACTGTCCACGACATCGTGAAGTTTGCGCGATCGCAGGATATTTTCTGCCAGGGACGGGGGTCCGCCGCCAATTCCGTGGTCTGCTACTGCCTCGGTATTACCAATGTAAATCCCGCAGAAATCGACCTGCTCTTCGACCGGTTTATCAGTCCCGAGAGAAAAGAACCTCCGGATATCGATGTCGATTTTGAACACGAACGGCGCGAAGAGGTTATTCAATATATTTACCGGCGATATGGCCGCGAGCGTTCTGGCCTCGCCGCGACGGTCATCAGCTATCGGCGACGTTCATCGGTTCGCGATGTCGGCAAGGTCATGGGATTGAGCGAAGATGTGATTAGCGCTCTCGCCGGAACCGTCTGGCACAGCCATGAAAAAGGAAAAATAATCGAGGCCCATATCCGCCAGGCCGGCCTCGACCCGGATGACCCCTATCTGCAAAGAACCCTGGAGCTCTCGGCGGAGCTCATGGGCTTTCCCCGGCATCTGTCGCAACATGTCGGCGGATTTGTCCTCACCCAGGGTCCCCTCTGTGAAGTTGTTCCCATCAGCAATGCCGCAATGGAGGATCGCACGGTTATCGAATGGGACAAGGACGACATAGATGCCTTGCGCATTTTGAAGGTCGATGTCCTGGGCCTCGGCATGCTGACCTGCATCCACAAATGCTTTGACTTTCTCGCCCACCATTATGGCCGCAAACTTGATCTCGCAACGGTGCCGCGGGAAGATCCCAGAGTTTATGACATGCTGTGCAAAGCGGATTCTCTCGGCGTCTTCCAGGTGGAAAGCCGGGCACAGATGAACATGCTGCCGCGCCTTAAGCCGCGCTGTTTCTATGACCTGGTTATCGAGGTTGCCATCGTCCGCCCCGGCCCCATCCAGGGGGATATGGTGCATCCCTATTTGCGCCGGCGGGACAAGATTGAGAAAGAGGTCTATCCCTCTCCCGCCCCCCATGAAGGTCCGCCGGATGAGTTGCGCAAAGTGCTTTCAAAAACCAAAGGCGTTCCGCTGTTCCAGGAACAAGCAATGCGTATTGCCATGGTCGCAGCGAAATTCAGCTCCGAGGAAGCAAACCAGCTGCGCCATGCCATGGCGACTTTCAGGCGGCGGGGAACCATTGAGACGCTGCATGAAAAAATGGTATCGCGCATGATTCAACGGGGGTATGACCCCGAGTTTGCCGAGCGCTGCTTCAATCAGATCAAGGGTTTTGGCGAATATGGCTTTCCCGAAAGCCATGCCGCCAGCTTCGCCCATCTCGTTTATATTTCCTCCTGGCTAAAGTGCCATTATCCAAATGTTTTCGCGGCTGGTCTTCTGAACTCCCAGCCCATGGGCTTTTATGCCCCGGCGCAAATCGTCAGGGATGCGCGGGAACATGGTGTCCATGTGCGGGAAGTCGATGTCAACCACAGCCAGTGGGACTGCACACTGGAGCCGCAGGACCAGGAGGACTGGGCCCTGCGCCTGGGATTCCGGCGGGTCGACGGGATTAAGAAAGACGACATGGAAAAACTGATCGAAAGAAGGCGAACAATCCCTTTTGCCGACATCTTCGACATCTGGAGACGCACCGAATTGCCGGTATCGGCCCTGGAAAGGCTTGCTGCCGCGGATTGTTTCCGTTCCATGGGTCTCGACCGCCGTGCCGCGCTCTGGCAGGTGCGTGCTTTAAGCGCCCATAAGCCCCTGCCTCTTTTCGCCTGGGCCGAAACCGCGGACAGTGGCGAGGAGCCGGAAATTATGCTGCCGCAAATGCCGCTTTCAGAACATGTTCTCAATGACTACCAGACCCTGGGCTTGTCCCTGAAGGCGCATCCCATGCGCTTCCTGCGCTCCAGGCTCGCCGAACTCAGAATCAAATCCTGTGCCGAAATCAAGTCCTGCCGGGACGGGATGTTCGTTCGGGTCGGTGGCGTCGTACTGGTTCGCCAGCGACCGGGATCTGCCAGCGGTGTCGTCTTTATCACCCTGGAAGATGAAACGAGCGTTGCGAATATCGTGGTCTGGCCGAATGTTCTGGAGCGCTTCCGTCGCTCAGTGATGGGAGCGCGACTAATGTTGATCCAGGGAAAAATTCAGCGCCACGAAGATATCATTCATATCATTGCCCAGCGCATCGAAGACCGAACGGAATGGCTTGATCTCCTGAGTGAAGATGATCAGGCGTTTGACTTGCCTCTGGCCCATGCCGACGAAGTGAAAAGGCCGGATCCGGGTTCGGCAAATCCAAGGCGCCATCCCCGCAATGTCCGGGTCATCCCCAAATCGCGGGACTTCCATTAATGAGAAGAAAAGTTTATATATAATATAATAATTAAAAATTCATGCTAAATAATTCATAAAAAGTAGACAATTTTTTTCTTCATGTTAATTTAAACTGTTTTCAAAACACAACCATTTAAGAGCAATGTTATTAAGAGCAATGTCATGACAATTAATTTATTTCCCCAGGGATTGAGAAACTTCTTACTGCCTTTTCTGGCATTCCTGATTGCCACAAATATCGCGATACTCGACGCCGGGGCCCAACGCGCCCAGCCTGAGGCTGCAACAGGGGTCAAAGCCAAGGAAATTGCCCGCGCCCAAACCTATATGATTGCCGCCGCCAATCCGTTGGCTTCGGAAGCCGGGCGGGAAATTCTGGCCAGGGGCGGCAGCGCCATTGATGCCACCATCGCCGCCCAGATGGTTCTCAATCTCGTCGAGCCGCAATCCTCGGGCATTGGCGGTGGCGCCTTCATTCTGCACTGGGATGAGAAAAACAAACAACTGCAAACCATTGATGCCCGCGAAGCGGCTCCCATGGCTGCGCGTCCGGACCGGTTCTACGGGCCTGACGGCAAGCGTATGAAATTTCAGCAGGCGGTTTTCAGCGGCCTGAGTGTCGGTGTTCCCGGTCTCCTGCGCGGACTGGAGCTGGCACACAGGAAACACGGCAAACTGCCATGGAAAGATTTGTTCACTCCCGCCATTAAACTGGCGGAAAACGGCTTTGCGGTTTCTCCGCGCCTGAATGACCTCCTGACGAAGAGGGGAGCCGACAAGTTTGGGCCGCAGGCGAGGGCCTATTTTTTCGATTCCTCGAACGTACCCTGGCCCGTAGGCCATCAATTGAAGAATCCCGCATTCGCCGAGGTACTGAAACAAATCGCGGCAAAAGGCGCCGATGAATTTTATCTCGGCAAACTTGCCTCCGATATTGTCGAACGCGTCAAGTCGATCGAGACAATCCCCGGAGATCTGTCCCTGACGGATCTGGCGATTTACCGCGCCAAAGAAAGAGCGCCCATTTGTTCCGACTATCGCGAGGTTAAAGTTTGCGGGATGGGTCCTCCCTCCTCCGGCGCGCTGACGGTGAATTATGTCCTCAAGCTCGTGGAACCCCTCGGCCTTGGCAGTCAACCGCTGAATGCCAATGCCCTGCATGTACTTGCCGAGGCTCAAAAGCTGGCTTATGCGGATCGGGGGCGTTACATGGCGGATTCTGATTTTGTCAATGTACCGACCGGCCTCCTGGATAGCACCTATCTCGATTCGCGCCGGCAATTGATTGATCCGAAAAGCGCCATGACGAAAGCCAATCCCGGTGAACCCCATGCGGTTAAAAAAACCGAATTTGGCCGTGACGCCACCATCGAAAGTTCCGGAACCAGCCACATCTCCGTTGTCGATGCGGATGGAAATGCTGTTTCCATGACCACAACCATTGAATCCGCTTTCGGATCCCGGCACATGGTTCGCGGATTCCTGCTGAATAACGAACTGACGGATTTTTCTTTCCGATATAGAGACGACCAGGGCCGGATCATCGCCAATGGCGTTCAGCCTGGAAAACGGCCACGCAGTTCCATGGCCCCGACAATTGTTCTCGATAGCGACAATAATGTCCGCATGGTTCTGGGGTCCCCGGGCGGATCACGGATAATCAACTATGTCACCAAGGTCATTGTTGCCCACTTTGACTGGAAGATGGATATTCAGTCCGCTGTCAATCTCATAAATTTCGGCAGCCGCAACGGACCTCTTGAAATCGAGAATAGCAGCGAACATGATGACCTGACTCAAGCCCTGGCGGGGCTCGGTCAAAAGATCGCCCGAAAAGACATGACCAGCGGCCTGCACGTTATTTCAAGAGAAAATGGTGAATGGCTCGGAGCGGCTGACCCCCGCCGGGAAGGAGTTGCACTGGGCAAATAATTTGGTTAATCATCTGATCCTGGAATGAGGGAATTGATCTCTTTGATAGAGATCAATTCCTTATTTGCCCCTTCAAACATCAATTACTCCGGGACCGGAACCGCGTGTCAAATTCGGACGTCATCGTTATGGGAGCCGGGATCACGGGCTTGTGGCAAAGTCTGATCCTGGCGCAAAATGGTTATTCGGTCCGGTTGATCGAGCGGAGCCCGAAACCTTTTGCGCAGGCATCGAGTATATATGCCGGGGCTATGCTGGCGCCTTATTGCGAGGCAGAGACGGCGCTTCCGGTTGTCAAGAAACTCGGGATAAAATCCCTCGAGCTCTGGCGAAAACATTTTCCCGAAACTGTATTCAACGGCAGCCTTGTTGTCGCCCATGACCGGGACAAAGGGGAAATCGACAGGTTTGCGCGATTCACCGACGGCCACCGGTACGTCGATCGCAAGGAAATCTCAAATCTTGAACCCGACTTGTCGGAGCAATTTCAAGAGGCTTTGTTTTACGAAAATGAAGGCCATGTCGATCCTGAAGTCGCGCTGCCCAGACTTCTGGAAGCAGCTGAACAGGCCGGTGTTTCGGCAGAGTTTGGTGTCGAAGATTTTGCTCCCCCTGCCGCATCAGTAACCATCGATTGCCGGGGGCTGGCCGCCCAGGATGTATTGCAAACCCTGCGCGGTGTGCGCGGGGAACGAGCGATTATCCGGATATCGGAGATTGAACTTGCCAGGCCCGTGCGCCTGCTCCACCCAAGATTTCCGCTGTACATCGTTCCTTGGTCCGAGAACCGCTTCATGGTCGGAGCCACGGTTATAGAAAGGGAAGATGCGCACCCCCCGTCGGTCCGGTCGACACTTGAACTCCTGTCATCCGCCTACGCTCTCAACCCGGCATTTGGTGAAGCCGAGATTCTGGACCTGTCTGCAGGCGTGCGACCCGCTTTTGAAGATAACTGCCCACGCATTATTCTGGACAATCAACGAATTTATGTTAACGGTCTTTATCGTCATGGCTTCCTGATGGCGCCCGCTCTTGCGACGCTTGTGGAGCGCTATCTGACATCAGGTGAAAAAGACTCGGAGATTATTGTTGAAGATCGTTCTCAATGGTAAACCTGTAGAAACCGATACCGCGAACCTGGAAGAGTTCTGCGATTCGCTCGGTTTTTCCGATGCCAAAATCGCGACTGCGGTAAACGGTGATTTTGTGCCGGCAAGCCGTCGACGCGAGACCAATCTTACAACCGATGACAGAGTCGAAATTGTTTCCCCTCGGCAGGGTGGCTGATGTTAGATAAAATCGAAAAAGACAAATCTCCGCGACTTGACCTCTACGGGCACACCTTCGAGCACCGTTTACTGTTAGGCACGGCAAGATATCCCTCCCCCGACATCCTGCGACAGGCAATCGAAAATTCCGGCGTCGATATTATTACCGTATCCATACGACGGGAGTCCGCCAGGAATCCGTCGGGTCAAAGGTTCTGGGACCTGATCAAAAATCTGAATAAAACGCTTCTCCCAAATACCGCGGGTTGTCTGACGGTCAAAGAAGCCGTCACCACCGCCGAGATGGCGCGAGAGCTTTTTGATACAAACTGGATCAAACTCGAAGTCATCGCCAACGAAGACACACTGCAGCCGGATCTCTTCGGACTCGTTGAAGCCGCACGAATTCTCAACGAAAATGATTTCAAAGTTTTCCCCTACACGACAGAAGATTTGGGTGCCGCCGAAAAACTTCTCAAAGCGGGGTGTCAGGTCCTCATGCCCTGGGGAGCCCCCATCGGTTCCGGCCGCGGCCTGAACAATGTCTATGCCCTCAAGTCAATGCGGTCATATTTTCCGGATGTTCCCCTGATCGTAGACGCTGGAATTGGCGCCCCCTCCCATGCGGCTCAGGCCATGGAACTGGGCTATGACGCCATCCTTCTCAATACCGCTGTCTCTCAATCCGGTGACCCCGTAAAGATGGCAGCAGCCTTCAGTGACGCCGTCCATGCCGGCCGCGAGGCCTATCACGCCGGAATTATGGAGCCCCGTGACATGGCCCGTCCCTCGACGCCCGTGATTGGTACACCTTTCTTCGAAATCGACAATGATAAGTAAATTTTACCCCATCGTTCCAGATGTTGACTGGCTGAAACGGATTGTTCCCCTCGGTGTAAAAATGATCCAGCTGCGCATCAAGGACAGCGCCGGAGCCGCTCTCGACAATCAGGATCTCATCGAGCAGATTTCTGAAAGTCTCAGCTTTTGCCAGCAATATGGCTGCCAGCTCATCGTCAATGACTATTGGGAAGAAGCCATCACCTGTGGGTGTGACTATATTCATCTCGGACAGGAAGATCTGGCCGCGAGTGATCTCGAGCGCATCAAATCCCATAAGCTTAAACTGGGGATCAGTACCCATAGCCATGAAGAACTGAATATCGCCCTCGCCGCCGACCCCGACTATGTCGCCCTGGGGCCCATCTATGAGACCAAACTCAAGGTCATGAAGTGGTCTCCCCAGGGGCTGCAACGGCTGGGCGAATGGAAATCAAAAATAAACTGCCCACTGGTTGCCATTGGAGGAATAACGGTGGAGCGAGCGCCCGGCGTTTTGGATGCCGGTGCGGATTCAATTGCGGTCGTTACGGATTTTATCACCCACGCTACTCCTGAGAAGCGGGTCGAAGAATGGCTGCTGGCGATTGAAGATAAATAAAAATCGAATCCCGAACCCGGAACAGCACTCCGGACTATAGTTTGTTGTGGGATATGAGATTAATGTCCGATGACTGACCAAAATCCGGCGACAGATTAGTGTCGGACGACAGATGTGTTGAAGGCGCGTTGCCGGGGTTCGGATTTCGCCGTTTCCATACCGGCGGACCAGTCATTCGCGGTTTTTGCAGAAGCCTTGAGCGTCGGGCGAACTTTTTTCTGTG
>JANQOC010000423.1 GCA_028279265.1 Hyphomicrobiales bacterium | reverse complement strand
TAAACTCTTGTATCCGTCATGACGGCGAAGACAGTCTTTGCGAGGGATTGGAGGTTTTTCGTACGGTCGGATCCAAATTCCGATCAAACCCAAAAAATCAGAAAGATTGTTGAAGCATTGATTGCAGTATATGAATAGGACACAATAAACCGACGACTAAAGCCCTTTATCCACTTTTGAATTGATGAATAAAGCAACAGTAACTTCTGAAGACGTCGCGCGCGCCGCCAAAGTATCGCAATCCGCCGTAAGCCGGACTTTTACGCCCGGGGCCAGCGTTTCCCTGGAAACAAGGCAAAAAGTCCTGAAGGCTGCAAGTGAACTTGGTTATCGGCCCAATGCTCTGGCGCGGGCTATGATCAGCGGTCGATCCGGCCTGATTGCCCTGTTGGTGGCCTATCTGGACAATCACTGGTATCCGGTCGTCCTGGAAAAACTGTCGCGACGACTGCAGAACGAGGGTTATCAAATACTGATGTTTTTGACGGATCCCGGGAATCAGGACCAGGTTGTGCGGCAAATCCTGCAATACCAGGTGGAAGGGATTGTCATGGCATCGGCAACCCTGTCCTCAAAACTGGCTCGGGAATGTTCCAAGACCGGCATTCCGGTTGTTTTGTTTAACCGTTATGTTCAGTCTTCGCCAGCCAGCAGCGTGACATCCGACAATATTGAAGGCGGACGGATACTGGCAAAATTCCTTGTCGATGGAGGACATGAGCGCATTGCGTTTATCTCCGGCCAGGAAAATTCTTCCACCAACAGGGACCGCGAAGCCGGTTTCTATAAAGGTCTCGCTGAATGCGGGGTCACGGCGTGGGGGCGTGCGGTCGGAGACAACTGCGTCGAAGGAGCCGAACGCGCGACCCACGAACTCTTCAGCGGAGATGAAAGACCTGATGCCCTATTCGTTGCCAATGACCACATGGCGTTTACCGTGATGGATGTCCTTAAATCGGCCTATAGCTGCAGGATTCCCCGAGATGTGTCTGTTGTCGGCTATGACGACGTTCCGGAAGCCACCTGGCACGGTTATCAACTGACTACGATTTCACAACCAACAGATGCCATGGTCGAAAGTACGGCCTCTATCCTTCTGGAACAGATTGAACAGAAAGAAGTCAAACGCCGCGCCGCCGTTCTTCCCGTTGAATTGGTCATACGCAAGTCGGCAAGACTCCCAAAAAAGAAAAACTAAAACAATTCATAACGCCATTTCAGATGAGAATTTTTGCATACGCATGCAAAAATTAGTTGCATTCTAAGTCAAATTAGTTTTGCATACGAATGCAAAGAAAAACAAATTCAGTAAAAACTGTCCGGCCCAGCGCTTGAAATTCGATATTCGCAGGCGCTGGTGCCAAGTATCATGACGCTTTTGGGAGGAAAATGATGACTTTGAACAGACGTGATTTTGTTGCTGCAACTGCTGCTTCCGCTCTGGCAATGGGTGTGCCCTCTTTGGGACACTCGGCCGAAATGACCAAATATAATCTTTTGGCCGGCAAACCATTTTCAGGAAAAAAACTCAATATTTTATCAGTGGTTACACCACAATTTGACGGGTTAATGCTGAGAGCCGACGAGTTTACGGCCCTGACCGGCATTGAAACGGAATGGACCTTCATACCGTTTGGTTCTCTGCAGGAAAAAGTGGTAGCCGAAGGCGTTGCCGCCAATGGTCAGTTCGACGTCATAAACTATCTCGACTCATGGGGGCCGCCAAATTCCCACTGGCTTGTTCCGATTGACGATCTGCTGAAGCGCGACAAAATTTCGATGGACCGCTATCCACCGGCCTTTGCGCGCTCGGCCCAGTTCGATAACAAAACGATGGGATTCCCCCTGAGAGCCCATGCGCAACTCATGTTCCGACGCGCCGACCTCATCCCCAATGCGCCAAAATCCTGGGATGAGATCATCGAAGTCGGTAAGAAACTCAAAAAGGATCAACCGGACGTTGCGCCACTGGCTCTGTATTTTAACAATGACGGCAACCGACAAAATCTGTTCATCTGGCTTAATTTCCTTTGGGCCGCGGGAGCTGATGTCTTTGACGACAAGTTTAATGCTGCATGGTCAAGCGACGCCGGTCTGAAAGCAACCGAAGACTATATTGCCCTCCATACGGTGCACAAGGTCACCAACCCGTCATCTCTGTCCTTTGTCGAACAGGATGCGCGCCAGTCCTTCATGCAGGGCAAGTCGGCCATGATACCTGTTTGGTGGTGGGCTTATTCCTCCATGATTAATCCCAAGAGTTCCGTACTTAAAAAAGAACAGGTCGCATTTTCGGGTATGCCTTCCTACAAAGGTAAAACCGTGACCTACGCGATTTCCATGCCGTTCTCGATTTCCAAATACTCGAAAAATCAAGAGGCATCCTGGGAGTTTCTCAAGTGGTTATCGAACCCGGAAATGGATAAGAAAAACGCCACGGAACGCGAAGTGAAGGGAAAATCCATTATCAACAATGTGGTCACGCACGCGCAGAATCTTCAGGACAGCGAAGTCAACGCTGCAAATGCAAACATTCAGGCCGCAGCTTGGGAATCCTTAAAAAATTCAGATATCATGCCTCAAATTCCAGAGTGGCCCGAAGTCGGTGATATCCTGTCCGCGGCAATTGCGAAAGCTGCAGCGGGCGGCGACACGCGAAAACTCATGGTCGCCGCTGCGGATCAATCCAATAAGATTCTCAAACGCGCCGGTCGTATCAAATAATCGGCGCAGACAAAGATCCGGCCTCATCCTCCCGGGCCGGATCTTGACCGGATTGTTGGGACATGAAGGATCGACATCTCAAATATCTGCTTGTTTTTCCGGCACTCATTGTCGTGTTCGCAACGGCTATCTGGCCGCTTTATGAATCCCTGCGGCTATCCTTTTATGTCGGTCGCCTGTCTCGACCAAACTTCCCCCAGGGATTTATTGGCGTTGAAAATTACAGCTGGGCGTTTCTGGAAGAGCCGAATTTCTGGAATTCCGTTTGGGTTACGGCAAACTATACATTTTGGACCGTGTTGCTAACGACCATCTGCGCGCTCGGTCTGGCCCTGCTGCTTGCACCCGGCGGGCGGTTCAGGGTCACTGTGCAGTCGCTTCTGATTATTCCCTTTGCCATGAGCCCCGCTCTCATCGGGGTTTCGTTTCGCTTCATGTTCAATCCTGAGTTCGGGTTGTTTGACGCATTTTTCGGCCTCCTGATTCCGCCTCTTGCGGATATTTCCTGGCTTTCTGATCCACTCCTCGCTTTTTGTGTAGCTGTCATGGCCGATGTCTGGGGATGGATTCCATTCCTGACCCTGGTACTGATCGGTGGCCTGGCCGCCATTCCCCGGGATACAATCGAAGCCGCTCAGGTCGATGGCGCTTCGGGCTGGCGAGTGCTGTGGGACGTCACCCTTCCGCAGCTGACACCGGTGTTGACCGTTGTCATAATTCTCAAGTCGATTTTTTCATTGAAGACTTTTGACCAGGTTTACATGCTCACCAATGGGGGACCGGGAAACGCGACCCAGACTCTCTCCCATTATGTTTACTTCAGCGGTCTCAAATACTCGCAAATCGGATACTCGGCTGCCGTCGCGTGGCTGATGGTCATTCCAATGATATTCCTGACGTTTGCCTACGCAAAATTTATTTTCAAGAAGTGAGCGCTATGACAAGTTCGTCACGACAAAAGAAAATGTTCTGGAACTCTATTCAGCTGATCATCATTTTGATCGCTGCATTTGTCATGTTGATACCGATTATCTGGATTGCCATGGCTGCGTTCAAGACGCATGTTGATGTGTATCAGCTGAAGCTGTTTTTCGCCCCGACATTTGAAAACTTCAAGACCGTTTTTGCACCACCTTATTTTCTGGGTGACAAATTGCTTAACTCCACCATTGTTGCTTTTGCCACGGTTATTTTTGCCATTCCCATCGCCACATGTGCCGCCTATTCCTTCTCCAGGTTCACATTAAAAAGCCAGACACTGATTCTTGTGATGATCCTGGCCACACAGTTTGTTCCTGCGGTTGTGATTGTGCTTCCGTTCTTTGTCATGTTCCGCGACCTCGGACTGCTGGATACGCGCATCGCGTTGGTCCTGATCAATCTGGCCATTGTCATGCCCTTTGCCATTTGGATGATCAAAGG
>JANQOC010000420.1 GCA_028279265.1 Hyphomicrobiales bacterium | reverse complement strand
CGTCAGCTCAAGCCGAATACCTCAATGGAACCGGTACGTCCCTTGATTGTATGGCTCCCTAAATTTTTCAGCTTGAATTCAGAACCAAGGTTTTTCGCTGTATCGCCGCTCACAAGAATTGTCGTTTCACTATCGGCCGAATGCAGGCTCTTACCCAGTTGCTCCATCCTCTGTCCGATATTCACTGTATCACCGATCACAGTATAGTTAATACGATCCGGGGCACCAATATTTCCAACTGTTGCAGTTCCTGTATGTATGCCTATGCGAATACCAATCGATGGCTTGCCTTCGGATCGCAAGCGATTGTTCTCACTTCTGATTTTTTCGCCAATAGCAAGGGCGGCTCTACACGCCCGGATATCGGCATCGGGTTGAAAGTCGGGGGCGCCCCAGAAGGCCATGACAGAATCGCCAATAAATTTGTCGACGGTTCCCTCTTCGGCCTCGATACATTTGGTGATGATTTCAAAATGCTGATTAACAAATGCCGCAACCTCTGGAGCCGTCATCCCTTCCGAGATCGAGGAAAAACCAACCATATCCGTGAACATGACTGTTATGGTCTGCTCTTTCGAAATTGTGTCCGCCAGTTCCCCGCGCTTTATCAGGCGATCAACAACTTTTCTGGGGACATAAAGCTCAAACCAGCGCAAGGCCCGGAGCATGGTGTTGAAAGAAATTGATTGATTGTTCAGCTCCCGAAAAACACTTCCTGGAAGGTCATCTATGTTGGAAATATCCAGTTTTCCGACACGGCTTGCCGCCGTCGAAAAGCGGACGAGAGGCCGGGCAATTCGACGCCCTAAAATGACGGCCACGACGAATGCAAATAACAGAGCCCCCAGTCCGATAACCAACGCAATGGCCATCCGGCGGATTTCTGTCCCCACATCCGAAACCAGAAAATAGGCACCGATTAAAAGAGGTTTGGGACCAAATCCATGGAGACGTCGAAACAAATAGACATACTCCTGGTTATCAATTTCCAGGGCGTGTCCGATGGTATCCTGAGTTAACTTAATTGAAAGTTCATATCGGTCCTGCTGGTTCCAGATCGATGCAAGAATGCGATCTGAAAAGCTCTTTAATTCCGGCAAGGGCTGTTCAGCCGAGCGACCGGGATAACCCTGGGACAGTATATGATGAGCCAGTACATGTTCGCGTCCATATAAAACAAATCGCGTTCCCGTATCCGTTGCGTCAACGGTGCGGACAAATGACGAGAATTCACGAACAGATACAACGGCGACGACAACGCCGACGAATTCCGAATTTCGCTTCACGGGATAACCGATATTGAGAAAGGTCTTCTTCCAGGTTTCCCGCCATAGGGGTGCGGTCCATTGCGGACTATCGGTCATGGCTTCCCAGCGTTGCCTGACTTGTTCATCCCCGGAATAGTCAAAATTTTCGAGTAAAACAAAGCCGCTTCTGTCGCGAGAGGCGGCTTGGGCCTGAAAACTGGAATCAATATACTGAATAGATGCGACCTGAGGTGCGGCGGCCAAGGCTCCGACCAGAAGCTGACCAAACTTTTCCCGGTCAAGGGGATCGACTTTCCCGTTTATTACTCGTTTGGCGATGAATTCCGCCTGTAACCGCGCGGGCAATAAATGCTGCTCGACACGGTTGATGGTATTGGAAAGACTCTGGTTGGCATTGTCACTAAGCAATGCAAACGTGTTTTTCTGGGCTAACCAAATGCCGACGCCCAGGACACTACCTGTCGAAATCAATACCAGTGAGGCAATGGCCGTTGTCAGCGTAAGGGTTATCGAAAATCGTCCGTTCCACTGGGAGCTGTCTGTTTTTGTATTTGCATTCATTTTATTGGACTTCACCAAAAACTGTGGTTGGATGAGTATACTTGACTTTTCATTGACACGAAGCCTTTCCCGGAAACTGATCGACGCTGCAAAACCTCAATGCAGACAAGATGGGCCAATTGCGAGAACCACTTTGACACCCGCTAAACCGTCGCCCGGTGACAGGATATCTGCGCCGCCCCCATGAGCTTCTGCAATTTGCCTCACCAGAGGCAGGCCGAGACCATATCCGCTAATATTCTGTTTTTCGGCAGCCCGATAAAACGGCCGAAACACTTTTTCAATATCTGCCGGCGCAAAACCACTGCCATGGTCCCTGACGATCAGCTCGACCTTCTGAGCCTCTTTATTAAGAGACACCAATATAGGGGGTTCACCGTGTTTGTGTGCATTATCCAATAAGTTGCGCGTGAGCCGACGCAATAAAAACGGTTCACCCAAAATTTGAACGGCGGTGCCGTCGAGCTCGCAATTCTCGTAGCGGGCACATTCTTCAGCTACCAGGGCCAAGAGGTCAACTTCTTCAAACCGTTCAGCGCCAGTGTCGGCATCGAGGCGGCTCATAAGAAGTATTTCATCGATGAGCGTATCGAGTTCATCAATGTCCTGCTTCAATGCCTCACGACGATCCGGTGCGCCATCGCCCTGCAATAGCAGTTCGACGCCGAGACGAATACGTGACAGGGGTGTGCGGAGTTCATGCGAAGCGTTGGCAAGGAGCAACTTATGAGATTCAACAAGTGTTTCAATCTTCTCCGCTGCACTGTTGAAGCTTGTGGCAAGTTGTGAGATCTCATCACGCCCCTCGACTTTGACTCGGGCGGTGAGGTGACCAGCGCCAATTCTTTCCACGCCCTCCTGCAGGCGTTCCAGGCGTCGTGTAAGGCGGCGCACAAAAGGAAGGGCAACCAGACCGACAGCGAGGGCGATGCTGCCAATAAAGAAAATGACACTGAAAAAGGGATGTTGTCTATCGCCGCGTCCGAGATCAATAACCAGCCATCTCTCGTCAGGCAGTTTGAGCGCCCAACCGGGTCCGCCCGGCCCGCGATCCCAACCACTTTTACGGTTGGTTATCGGAGGTAAGACTTCCGAGCCCGTTGTTGCGATCAGGGACCGGTCCGGCGCAAACAGGCTGATCTCGACGTTTAAATCCTGCCCGAGCTGGTTTATGACATCGCGTTGCCTGTCCGGATCAGAACCGGCGGGGGGAAGAGCCATGCCTACAAATCGACTGGCAACATTCAGAACATCCCGGTTGTGATCGTCCCGGCCAAACACGCTCCACATTACTGCTGAGACGACAACAACAGCGACAAGGCTGGATATTATGATGAAATAGATTTGAAGATAGAGCCGGCGTTTCAGCACTGTTGCACACCTTTCGCCCGATTTGTTTCAGTGATTTCAATCTTGCGAGCGTGCGAACACATATCCTGCCCCTCTCACTGTAATTACGCGCTTGGGGTGTTTGGGATCATCCTCGATTTCCGACCTGATCCTTGAGATATGTACGTCGATTGACCTGTCGAAGGTTTCATATGTTTCAACATTCAGCTGATCGGCAAGGTAGGTGCGACTGAGGACACGTCCGGCGGAGCCGGCCATGATTTCCAAAAGTTTGAACTGATGCGTCGTCAAATCACAGGCTTTGTCACCAACTTTTGCGATCATGGCATCGCGATCTATCTCCAATCGACCAAATTTAAGAATGTCGGTCGGGGTTGACGATTTGCCCCGGCGCAGTATGGCTTTCAGTCGGGCCAGGAGCTCTCGCGGCTCGAAAGGTTTGGGAACATAGTCGTCAGCACCGATTTCCAAACCAACGACACGGTCCATGGGATCACCTTTAGCGGTCAGCATCAAAATGGGTACATTGTCTTGGGCCCGAAGTTCACGGCAAACGTCGAGGCCATCCATATCCGGCAGGTTGAGGTCAAGAATAATGGCCTCGAATCCATGCAATTTGTGCAAATTCATGCCCTCGGAACCGGATCCGGAAATGGTAACCTCAAAACCGGCCGCGCCGAGATAATCTTTGACCATCTCGGCGAGCCTGTTATCGTCTTCGATCAGTAGAATGCGATCGTTCATGTGTTCGCCTTAACCGCGATGCCAGCCTTTGCGCATGGGCCGAAATTCCTTGATGCGTTCATCGAGAACCTTACGTTGCTCAGGTGAAAGGACTTCGGCGACATCAGCCACTGTATTGACGAGATTTTTACTGATCCGATCGGCTTCTGCAATACGTTCCAATCGAATTTTCTCCAGTGCAGCCCGATCCACCTCGGTAGAAAGCAGGATCTCGTGAATTTGCTGACCCGCTTCGAGCATTTGTTTGGATACCGGCTTCATATCCTTGGCAACTGCTGTTACCAGAGCCGTGATTTTGTCGGTTTGTTCTGCGGTGGCGTCGATTTCAATGGCCACATGTTTAACAAGGCGAGAGACTTTCTTGTTTATCTCCTCGTCGGTCATCTCAGCAAACCGGACCTTGTGATGACCCCGCCAATGAGCTTTGTGAAAACCACTATCTTCCGACACGGCGAGTTTCAGATGTGAGTATGTTTTGCTTCCGG
>JANQOC010000413.1 GCA_028279265.1 Hyphomicrobiales bacterium | reverse complement strand
ATATCGTAGGTCGCGGATTTGGTTCCGAGGGAGGAGAAGTTGGTGAACTGGAACGCAGGCAAATCTATTGAACATTAGCTAAAAGCTTGTTTCTAGCTTAAAGACCCAACTTTCCCAGGCGCAGCCCCATATCCCAGAAACCCACCTCAAGTTCCGTGGCGCGGCAAAAACGCTCGCTCAGAGCTGACCATCGCGGCAGATCTTGTGCATCAGGTCCAAGGCGCGCCGTAACGGCATTTTCCAGCATCAGGGCCACCGTGGAACAAACCTCCTGATAGTCATTACCCGAATAGGTACTTATCCACTCTTTGTAAGGGGTGTCGGCGTTGTGATCGGCCTGTAGCCGTTTTCCAATCTCGCCATAGCCGAACACGCACGGGGCTAGCGCGGCCATAAGATCGAGAAAATCTCCCGACAGTCCGGCATCAATGACAAATCGGGTATAAGCAAGATTTTCGAACTCTTCCCGGGTTTCCAATAACTCATTCTCTGAGATTCCCTCAGCGGCACAGACCTGGACATGGAGTTGAATTTCATGGTTCACCAGCGCATCGACAGTAGCTGCACAGGTCTTCATTTCATCCAGGGATCCCGACTTGACGACACCCAGCGCCCAGGCGCGTGAAAAATGCAGCAGGAAGACGTAATCCTGTTTCAGATAGTTAAGGAAAGCCTGTTTCGGCAATGACCCGTCGCCGAGCCCGCGGACAAATTCGTGCCCCACATAGTCCTGCCAGGTCGCGCCCGCCGCCTCTCTCAAAAGGGCATAATATCCGGAACCATAGGAATGTTCAGTCATGCACTTTCCTTGTCCCTGGGTCCCCGACTAGGCATCTGCGGCAAGTTGTTCTTCCACGCTCTCGATCCGCGCCGCACAATATTTGAATTCCGGTATCTTCCCAAAGGGATCAAGCTGCGGATTGGTCAGAATGTTTGCGGCAGCTTCTTCGAAACAAAAGGGAATAAACACCATCCCTTCCGGAACCTGGCGGTCGGAACGCGTCGCAAGTTCGATAGTGCCGCGGCGGGTGGAAACGCGAATATTCTGGCCCGGTGAAACATCCAGAGTGCGTAGCTGCCGCGGATTAAGCAAGGCGACCGGAGACGGTTCCAACCGGTCAAGAACTGTTGCCCGGCGGGTCATAGCGCCCGTATGCCAGTGCTCCAGCATGCGGCCCGTTGTCAGGACCATGGGAAACTCATCATCAGGCAGTTCGTCAGGCGGAATGAGATCCGTCGCCACCAGCTTGGCCCGGCCATCTTCTGTTGGAAAACCCTCACCAAACATGATTTCGTTGCCCGGTAAATCCGGACCATCAGCCGGATAGGTCACCGCATCTTCACGATCGAGCCGCTCCCAACTGATGTTGGCAAGTGACGGCATCAATCCGGCCATCTCTTCATATATCTCACTGGGATGTTGATAGTTCCAGTCGAGGCCCATCCGTTGCGCAATTTCCTGAATGAGGACCCAGTCGAGACGCGCTTCGCCGGGCAACGGCACTGCCGGACGGGCCAGTTGCACTTCCCGGTTGGTGTTCGTGTAAGTCCCGAGTTTTTCCGCATGTGCCGATGCCGGCAGCACCACATCCGCGTGCCATGCGGTTTCGGTCAGAAATATATCCTGTACAACCAGATGCTCTAGCTTTGCCAGGGCCTGCCGGGCGTGTTTCTGGTCGGGGTCGGACATTGCCGGATTTTCACCGAGAATGTACATCCCCTTGATCTCGTCAGCCAGAATTGCATTTACGATTTCGACAACGGTCAGTCCGTTGTCGGGATCGAGGGACATATTCCATGCCTGCTCGAACTTCTCGCGCACCTCTACCTTCTGCACAAGCTGGTAGTCGGGATAGACCATGGGAATGAGCCCGGCATCGGAAGCGCCCTGGACATTGTTCTGTCCCCGCAGTGGATGCAGCCTTGTTCCCGGCCGCCCGACATGACCCGTGATCATCGACAGGGCGATCAGGCAGCGGGCATTGTCCGTTCCATGGACATGCTGGGATATACCCATGCCCCAGAATATGATCGACCGTTCAGCGGTTGCGTACATGCGTGCGACATCACGAATTTGAGCCGCGGGAATTCCGCAAACCTCTTGCATATCCTCCGGTGAGAATTTGGAAACCCCCTGTTTCAACTCTTCAAACCCATGTGTATTCGCCTGAATGTACTGCTGGTCCGTGAGGTTTTCTTCAATGATGGTGTGGATCATGGCATTGAGCAGGGCCACGTCCTGCCCGGGTTTGAACTTCAGGGTGTGAGTGGCATAACGGGAAATGTCCTGCCCCCTTGGATCCATGACAATCAGTTTTTTGCCGGCTTTGGCAGCGTTCTTGAAAAAGGTCGCAGCCACCGGGTGATTCTGCTCGGGACGGGCACCAATTATGATCATGCACTCACTGTCCTCGGCAGCCCGGAATGGCGCCGTGACGGCACCAGAGCCGATACCCTCCATAAGTGCGGCGACCGAGGAAGCGTGGCATAGGCGGGTGCAGTGATCGACATTGTTGGTCTTAAAGCCCGTGCGTACGAGCTTCTGGAAAAGGTAAGCTTCTTCATTGGAACATTTCGCGGAACCAAAACCCGCAAGGGCGCTGGAACCGTTCTGCTCCAGGACATTTTTCAGACCGGAGGCGGCTCGATCAAGCGCTTCCTCCCAGGAAACTTCGCGAAAATGTGTCAGTGGATCGGCGGCATCTATATCGATGTCCCAACTCTTGGGCGCATCGTCGCGGCGAACCAGGGGTTTCTTCAGTCGATGGGGATTATAAATATAGTCCCAGCCAAATCGTCCTTTCACGCAGAGCCGGTTTTCGTTTGCCGGGCCATCCCGACCATCGATGTAAAGGATCTTGTCATCCTTGACATGAACGCGGGTCTGGCAACCCACGCCACAATAGGGACAAAGGGTGTCGACGGTCCGGTCCTCGAACTCAGTGCGCACGCCTCGGTCATCAAGCAGATTGGATTCCATAAGGGCACCGGTCGGACAGGCCTGGACGCACTCTCCGCAAGCCACACAGGTGCTCTCTCCCATGGCCTGGTCAAAATCGAAAATAACCTTGGACTGATGTCCGCGATAAGCCATGCCGATGACATCATTGACCTGCACTTCGCGACAGGCACGGACGCAGAGCGTGCAGTTGATGCAGGCGTCCAGATTAACGGCCATGGCCGGGTGGCTCATATCAGCGACCGGTTGCTG
>JANQOC010000406.1 GCA_028279265.1 Hyphomicrobiales bacterium | reverse complement strand
TGAGCTTCCACGGACAGGATCTCGCCGCCCAGGGCAGGCTTTGCATAGGACAAAAAGCGGGGTTGAGACGAAGTTACCTCGGAATCTGTCTGCTCGTCTGGCGCCAGATTTGCGGGCTGAAATCTTGCCGCCGTTTCCAGGATCACGCGCGGGAAAATGACAAGGAGACAGAATACAAAGTGATTGTCAGAGAGATAGAGGGTTTCAATCAGGAACAATTTGATCAGGGACTGGTCCGGCGTGTTCGCCAGTAAACCCCCCAGTTCCGGCTGTCCGAGAACCAGGTCGAGCATGGTAATGATCATGACAAAGGGCAGAAGCGAGACAATGCAGGCGACAAAGGCGGAAACCGGCCAGCCCCGCCATTTATTGATGGGCGTGGATTCAAGCACCAGCATCGTCCCCACAAACAGGAAGAAACCGGCGGAAAGCCTGAGAATCCAGTAAAACGGAAACAGGATTCGGTTAATGTCCAGGGAATAATTGGCATTGTGCGCTGTAAGGAATAGTGCGAGCAGCAAAACGATCAAATAGGAAGGCGCAAGCCATGTTTTGCTCAGCGCAGAATCGGGATCGGGTTGACGCTCACTCATGGCCTTCTTGTAAATCCTCTTTCAAATTATTTCAATTCAAGTTTATTTCAAGAAGCATGAATGGTGTAAGGGATGTCAAGGTCATGAATTGTAAAAACAATTTTCTTCGTCAATTACACTGAAGAAGCAGTACTTCGTTTGACGAAACTGAACGCCAGAAAATTGAAAACGGATTGGCTATGGGTGAGAATTGACCCTATCTAACTAATAATTTTAACGTCATCTATAGGTTGGAGGAACGATGTCTATTAAACCAACACTAATTTCACGACGAACGGCCGTTGCCGGTCTCGCCGGCGCGGCAGCCCTTCCCGCTTTGACCAGTGCTCCGGCATTTGCAGCAGCGCCCCTGCTCGGCGGTTCGAGACCGTCCCATTACCGCTTCAAGATCGGCTCGTTTGAGGTCACGACGATATTTGACGGATTTCTTCAGGTTCCGCGGATCCATCCGATCTTCGGCAACAATCAGAAACCGGAAGATGTCATGGCCCTCGCCAAGGAAAACAATCTTCCCGGGGACAAAATGGCCATTCACTTTTCCCCTGTAGTTGTAAATACGGGCAAGGAACTGGTTGTGTTCGATTCCGGTTTGGGCGCCGGGCGCCGCCAGGCCGGTGCGGGCCGATTTGCCGCCGCCCTGGAGCAAGCGGGTTACAAGGCCGACCAGGTTGACATTGTCGTTATTACCCATTTCCACCCGGATCATATTGGCGGGCTGATGGAGGAGGGCAAACCTCTGTTTCCGAACGCGCGCTACGTGACCGGGGAAGCGGAATTCAATTTCTGGACCAAACCCGAACTGGCGTCGAGTTCCGATAAAAGAATGCAGGGCCGGCTTAAGGCCATTAACGCCAATGTGGTGCCGTTCAAAGAAAAAATGACTTTCCTGAAACCCGAAGGCGAGGTGGTTACAGGCATTCGGGCGGTCGACGCCGCCGGTCATACACCGGGTCATATGGCCTACCATATTGAAAGTGAAAACGGTCGCTTTCTGTTATTTGCGGATACCACAAACCATTATGTGGCCTCGCTACAAAGACCTGACTGGCATGTGGTTTTCGATATGGACAAGGAAAAAGCCGCGGCCTCGCGCAAAAGGATTCTCGATATGATTGCCACGGATAAAATTCCGTCTTCGGGCTATCATATGCCATTCCCTAACGTCGGTTATGTGGAGCGTAAAGATGCCGGTTTCCGATGGGTTCCAGCGAGTTACCAGCTCGATCTCTGAGTGAAGCTTTGAAAAACAATTGAGAATCTGCCGGAAAATCGACCGGCAGATTCGACAACTTTGATTTATTTATCAATTTTTTGAGAACTCAAAAGTTTGGCACCAAAGTTTAAGCGCTTTTTCTTGAGAAAACTCTCGAACTAACCATATTCAAAACTGATACCTGGCTGCAGGACGCAACCGGGTTCACATGATACTGACAGAGCCCATATAAACGGACCGAATTGGATATTGGAGCCCCCCAATGAAATTCACCACCCGACTGTTCACTCTTGTTCTTGTATTTGCATTTTCTAACTCTGCTGCTGAAGCGCAAAAAACCTACAAATCCAAACAAGCCCAGTTTACTGTTGAAACCGTTGCCGATGGACTGGAAAGACCCTGGTCCCTCGCCTTCCTGCCCAATGGTGATATGTTGGTTACGGAAAGGCCCGGACGGTTGAGGCTCGTC
>JANQOC010000399.1 GCA_028279265.1 Hyphomicrobiales bacterium | reverse complement strand
ACTGGGGGGCAACAATGCGATGATCGTCGCACCGTCCGCCGACCTTGAACTCGCCGTCCGCGCGATCGCATTTTCCGCGGTAGGAACGGCCGGGCAGCGTTGTACAACGCTCCGGCGGGTCATTGTTCATGAATCTCTTGCGGACGTTCTGTCTGAGCGGTTGCAGGGCGTTTACCAGTCCCTGCCCGTGGGATCGCCACTGGAACCGACAACCCTTGTGGGACCGTTGATCGACGAGAAAGCCGGTGCAGAAATGGATCGGGCACTTGAAGCCGCCCGGATGCAGGGCGGACGTGTCTATGGTGGTCAACCCGCCGGCGGGCCGGGAGGAGGGTGCTACCGCAGTCCGGCGCTGGCGATCATGCCCGGGCAAACGGATATTGTTGCGGAAGAAACATTTGCGCCGATCCTGTACGTCATGACCTATCGGGACCTGCAGGAAGCCATCGACCTGCACAATGATGTTCCCCAGGGCCTGGCCTCATGCATTTTTACGACGGACATCAGGGAAGCCGAAACGTTCCTGTCCGCCATCGGTTCCGACTGTGGTATCGCCAATGTCAATATCGGCCCCTCGGGCGCTGAAATCGGCGGCGCTTTTGGTGGCGAAAAAGAAACCGGCGGTGGCCGAGAATCCGGTTCCGATGCGTGGAAAGGGTATATGCGTCGTGCTACCAACACCATCAACTACTCCCGGGAACTGCCACTTGCACAAGGGGTAAAGTTCGATATCGATTGAGTGCCCTCACCCGAGCCCGTCAACGCTGCAGATGCTGCTCTGATGCTTTTTTGCGGCGTCCGCTTTTGTCAGCGGGTAGCGGGATCCTTGCCGTTTTCGTTTGGCTGCCGGTTCACCGTCCAGTCATAATTCAGGAATTCGATCCGGTAGGTCTCCGGGATCGGGTTCCGCCGGTAACGATTGATGTAGTTAATCAGCGTCCTTGATTTCGCGGTGAAGTCTTCGGTAAAGAAGTCGAGGATCTCGGACACCCAGACGGTCTTGCTTGTATCGTCCACCCGCAAGTAGCGGTCTTCTCCAAAAAAGCGCCAGGCTTCCCGGTCGAGTTGGGCCTCCAGGTTCACTGGCTCAAAGGGAATCGCAGGCAATCGTGGACACCCCACAGACATACAGTTGAGGGCGAAATGAATGCGTTCCTCCCCAAGCTTGCGGATGATCCGATTTTCAAAAATATAGAGGGAGTTCCATTGTCCGCCGATGTTAAATCGCTTGAGCAGAAAAAAGTCGAGCTTTCGCCAGCCGGTTAAAGAAGTGGGAATTCCCGAATGAATGATATTGTACATGGCGAGCGCGTTATAGGCATTGATGTAGTAAGCGATAACCGCCTGAGATGAGTTAAATGCCGCGGGATGCGTGTGGGGGGAGACCTGTTTCACATAGTTTAAAAAGATCAACAAATTTTCCGGCGCTTCAGCCAGACCAGCAAAATCGATGCGGCCCTGGGCATCCACATGTTCTTCGAGGACATCGGCCCAGAATTCCAGGGGATCCTCGGATGACTTCCATTCGCGCTCCGGGATC
>JANQOC010000395.1 GCA_028279265.1 Hyphomicrobiales bacterium | reverse complement strand
TGCGACGGTGTTACCCAGGGTAAAGCCAGCGCCGTTCTCGCGGCTTCCATTTTTCACTTCGGCGACTATTCGATTTCGGAAGCCAAATCCTATATGGCCGAGGCCGGTATAGCGGTGCGGCTGGATTGAGACGGAGGCAGCCTATGACCGACGATATTCTGCACACACTTGCCGGGATCATTCAGGAACGGCGCCAGGCTTCGTCCGAGAAATCCTATACCAAATCGCTGCTGGAGAAAGGGCCGGAGCATATTGCCCGGAAATTCGGTGAAGAAGCTGTTGAATTGGTGATCGCACTCTGTTCAGAAAGCGATAAAGACGTTCGCGGCGAGGCGGCGGATGTTTTATACCATTTAATGGTCGGTCTGGAATCGAGAGACATAGCGGTCTCTGATGTTCTTGAAGAACTCAAAGGCCGAATGGGGATGTCGGGAATTGAAGAGAAGGCCAGAAGGCCACAAACCAAGGCCGGGGGGCCCGGAAAGAATGAACAAGATTGAGACGAATATCATGCCCAGGGAACCGAAGGATACCAAGATCAATGGTTCCCCGTACACGACATTCACACGCGAACAGTGGGCGAAACTTCGCGCCGACACGCCGATGACCATCGACAAGAACCAGATCAGCCAGCTCGAAGGTCTGGGGGACAAGCTGTCGGTGGAAGAGGTCGAAGATATCTATCTCCCCATGTCACGGCTTCTCAGCTTTTACGTGGAAGCGGCTCAGCGACTCCACAAATCCACCCTCGAGTTTCTCAATCGCGACGAAGACAAGCTGCCGTTTATCATCGGCATGGGGGGAAGCGTTGCGGTCGGAAAAAGCACGACAGCCCGTGTTTTACAGGCGCTCCTGGCCCATTGGCCCAATCACCCCCGCGTTGAGGTTTTGCCGACGGATGGTTTTCTCTATCCCAACAAAGTTCTCGAAGAAAACAATCTCATGGACCGCAAGGGATTTCCCGAGAGCTACGACATCGCCGCGCTGCTCAAATTTCTCAGCGCCGTCAAGGCCGGCCAGCCGAATGTCAAGGCGCCGGTCTATTCGCATTTTTCCTACGATATATTGCCCGGACAATTTATAACCGTCGACCGCCCCGACATTCTGATCGTCGAAGGCCTGAACGTTCTGCAACCGGCGGTTCTTCCCCGGGACGGCATGGCCATACCATTCGTATCTGACTTCTTCGATTTCTCGATCTATATCGACGCCGATGAAGAGCTCATCGGTCAATGGTATTGCGATCGTTTCCTGCAGCTGACGAATACGGCGTTCCGGGACCCGGCGGCCTATTTTCACCGCTATTCGCAATTGAATTCCAAGGAAGCGGCACTCAAGGCCAAGGAAATCTGGGAATCAATTAACCTGTTGAATCTCAAGGAAAATATATTGCCAACGCGACAGCGGGCGCACCTGATTCTCGAAAAGGGCCGCGACCATGCGACCAAGTCGGTGTCGTTGAGACGGCTGTAAGTCTCCGGGTACGGGATCCCGCGGATCAGAACAGTGATCAGAATTGGGATCAGGAAATGTAATTCCGCGCCCTGGCGAGTTTTTCAAGCGACGTTTCCGGCCGGGCGCCGATATGGCTGATGATTTCGGCGGCGGCCAGGCCTCCGAGCCGGGCACAGGTTTCGAGATCGCAATTGCGGCTAAGACCGAACAGGAATCCCGCCGCATACAAATCACCCGCACCAGTCGTATCCACGACCCGTTCCACGGGTTCCGCCGCAACCTCGGCACGTGTTCCGGGCGTGGCGACGACACAGCCCGCCGGGCCAAGGGTCAGGGCGGCGAGGTCGCAGCTTTCGGTCGCCATTCTCGTGGCCTCTTCAAAACTGTCGGTTTGAAACAGCGATTTTATTTCGTCCTCATTGGCGAACAGCACATCGACCTGGGAGCGAATAAAGGAGAGGAAAGCGCCCCGGTGGCGTTCGACACAGAAGGAGTCGGACAGGCTGAGGGCGACGCGGGCACCGGCTTCCTTGGCCAATTCCGCGGCCCGGTGAAAGGCGCGCTGGGCTTCAGGCGGATCGTACAGATAACCTTCGAGGTAAAGGATCCGGCTTTTCTGGACGAGGTCCGGCTTGAGTTCGTCCTCTCCCAGTTCAACGCTTGAACCGAGATAAGTATTCATTGTCCGCTCACCATCGGGAGTGACGAGGACCAGGCAACGGGCCGTCGGCTTGCTGTTGGCCGCCGGTTCGTTCTCGAATGTCACACCGATGGAGCGAATATCGTGGGAAAAAATACGACCGAACTGGTCGTTGCTGACCTTGCCGATGAAGGCGGACTGGGCACCGAAGGAAGCGAGGCCGGCAATCGTGTTGGCCGCGGATCCGCCGGAAATTTCCGTCGCCGGACCCATGACGCTGTAAAGCCGGTCAACTTCGGCCTCGTCGATTAGCTGCATGTGTCCCTTGGGCAGGTTCTGTGCTTCCAGAAATGCATCATCGCAGCGGGAAAGTATGTCAACGATAGCATTACCAATACCGAGGACATCGTGATCAAATTCGCTCATTGCAGAAAACTCCGAGAAGCTCCGGGGATATCAGGACGGGAGGGCCGCTATCTGATACGCCCTCAATAAGGAACGGCCACTATAGTGAGGCGGAGTGCAAGTGCAAGTCCCGTGATCGGGCCGGGAACGGCAGGAGCGAAAGAAACCGGACCAAGGCAGCGCCCGATCCGGAATTAAGCGCTGGTCCAGATTAAAGGGGTGGCCCGGACTTAAGGGGAAGCCCGGTCTTATGGGGAAGGAACTGTTTTTTCCTTGAATTTGCAAATTTGGGCGATGGAGCAGGCCGGGCATTCCGGTTTCCTTGCCTTGCAGACATATCTGCCGTGCAGGATCAGCCAGTGGTGGGCGTGGCGGCGAAACCGGTCGGGCACTACTTTTTCCAGATTGAGTTCCACGTCCAGGGGTGTTTTTCCCGGCGCCAGGCCGGTCCGGTTGGATACCCGGAAGATGTGGGTATCGACGGCTATGGTCGGGTCTCCAAAAGCGACATTCATCACCACATTCGCGGTTTTCCGGCCAACACCGGGCAGGGTCTCAAGGGCATCCCGGTCCCGCGGTATCTCGCCGCCATAGTTCGAGACCAACTTTTCGGACAGGGCAATGACATTTTTGGCCTTGTTGCGGTAAAGCCCGATGGTTCTGATATAGCTGATCAGTTTTTTCTCCCCCAGCGCGATCATTTTTTTCGGGGTATCAACGATTTTAAACAGCGCTTCCGTCGCCTTGTTGACGCCAACATCGGTCGCCTGCGCCGACAGCACAACCGCCACAAGGAGTGTGTAGGTGTTGGAATAATTGAGTTCCGTTTCCGGCTCGGGATTCTTACTGGACAATGCGACGAAAAGTTCTTCGATTGATTCTGCCGGAAGTTTGACCCGGGGCCTGGATCTCCGGCGTTTTGCCGCACCTGCGGTTTTTTTGTTGGTGGCCATATCTGTTCCGCGATTTAGTTGGTTTTGCGCCAGAATTATTTGCTATATTGAAACGGTTATGAAGGACGAACATTCAACAGATCGCGCCGATGAGCAAGTCCAATTCTCGGCGATATTAACACCGCATCGCTCTCTCGGCCCCAACGGATTCGTGATATTCATGTCGGTGATCACACTTGTCAGCTTCGTGGCCGGACTGATTTTCGCCATGATCGGTGCCTGGCCGGTGTTTGGATTTTTCGGACTCGACGTCCTCCTGATCTATTTCTTTTTCAAACTGAATTACCGGGCGGCGCGCTCCTATGAAACCGTGGATCTGACGGAAAGTGAATTGCGCATTACCCGGGTCACGCCCTCGGGGAAGTCGCGATCCTGGCAGTTCAATCCCTACTGGGTGCGGTTGTTCGTCGAACATCATCCGGCCAAGACCGTACGGCTGATCCTATCCTCCCATGGCCGCGAGCTCGTATTCGGTGAGTTTCTGTCCCATGACGAAAAGCTCGATTTCGCCAAGGCGCTCCAATCGGCACTTCACAGCAATCGTGGCATTGAAAATTAGTTTTGTCCGGCGCAAGATTCGGGTCGCGGGGCTGAGGATCCTCGACTACATTGTGGGTATCCAGCGAATTGGGAATAAACAATCATGACTCACATGGATGCGAAACTCGCGGAACGATCGGCCCAGAATTTTCAGGATTATCAACGGGTTCGATCGGCGATCGAATATCTGAACCAGCACCGGCAGACGCAGCCCGACCTGCAGGATATTGCCCGCGAGGTGGGATTGAGCGCGCCGCACTTCCAGCGACTGTTCAAGCGCTGGGCGGGGTTGAGCCCGAAGGAATTCCTGCAGGCCATTACGGTCGATCATGCGCGGAAACTGCTCCGCGATTCATCCAGCCTGTTGGAAGCGAGCTATGAACTGGGCCTGTCGGGACCCGGGCGGCTGCATGATCTGTTCATCGATCACGAGGGCATGACCCCGGGAGACTATAAATCCGGCGGTGAAGGCCTGGACATACGTTACGGCTTTCACGACTCGCCATTCGGACTGGCGTTGCTGATGATCACCGATCACGGTCTTTGCGGCCTGGCGTTCGCCGACGCCCAGGACGACCGCAGGGAAACCCTTGAGGATATGACCCGGCGCTGGCCCAAGGCGCATTATCGCGAGGATCAAATTCAGACGGCGCCCTACGCCAAAAAGATTTTCTCAAATACGGGCAGTCACCAGCCGGAGCCCATCAGGATCGTGCTTATCGGAACGGATTTCGAGCGGCAGGTGTGGGAGGCTTTGATGCAAATTCCCGTCGGCCGGGCTGTTACCTATTCCGACCTCGCCGAGCATGTTGGATCACCAAAAGCGGCCCGTGCCGTGGGATCGGCCGTGGGCCGAAACCCCATCTCCTTTGTCGTTCCCTGTCATCGGGTACTACGCAAGGGCGGGGAACTC
>JANQOC010000384.1 GCA_028279265.1 Hyphomicrobiales bacterium | reverse complement strand
AGGCACTGGTCTTGAAAACCAGCAGGCGTGCAAGCGTCTCGTGGGTTCGAATCCCACCCCATCCGCCACGGACCTTCCTCAAAAACACCTCTCTCTGGCGCGAAAATCGACCACGCCAGAGCCTCGGCCTGCGCAAGATTTGATCAGAATGCCGAGCAGGGCTGTATACGGAGTAATTACTGATAATTCTTCAGAAATACTTGCCTTCTTTCTCATCACATCCTGCTCGTATTTTCGGCAATCCGGTCGCGGCAGTTGCCATCGATTGGTGAAGATGGATAGAATTTAAACAGAATTGCGCATTTATTATTCAATTATTTCAATTCGTTGCCGGTTTGTTACAGTAATGTAAAATCGATAAAGTGCTTATTTTATCGTCTTGTGATCTCTCCTCCATTGCCGTTAGCTGAAGCTCATGATGTTTGGGGCGATGAAGTTTTTCTCTCCGTACAACTAGTCATAATCACAGTATATTTTTCCATAAGCAGTATGCTGACAATATAAAATGAATATCGGTCAGTTTTGGAGATTTATACCTGCGCAACAGGAAAGAATATGAGATGAATTTATTTCAACGTCATGGAGAAAGCCACGGACATGGTGTTAGCAAAATTTGCGGTGTGCCGGGGGCGTTTGGTGTTCTTGGGAGTGCGGCGGCTCTCTTGTTTTCCCCCCAGGTTTTGGCTGCCGATCTCGGCGGTTCCATGAAAGACACGGATTTCGAAGACCCCCGCCGGCAGCTGGAACTCTCGGCCAATGTGGGGCTGACAACGGATTACGTCTTCCGGGGATTTTCCCAAACCGACGAGGGTCCGGCCGTTCAAGGCGGATTTGACCTCACTTACGGCAGTTTTTATGCCGGGGTCTGGGGATCTAATCTGGAATTCGAGGATGACGGAACCAACATCGAACTGGACTTTTATGCGGGATTCACACCGAAGTGGCGCAATCTGGATTTCGATTTCGGCGTCATTTACTACGCTTATCCCGACGGGGATGATTCCGGAGGCGAGCTTGATTTCTGGGAACTGAAAGCCGGGGTTAGCGGCAAGGTCGCCGATCCCGTGACCCTGGGGGTGACCGTCTACTATTCTCCCGACTACACACTCGAGGTCGGCGACAACTGGGTCTTCGAGGGCACCGCAGAAGTGGCCTTGCCGGCTTTCACCCGCGTTTCGCCGGTTCTGAAAGGCACGCTCGCCTGGCAGGAAGGCGACGAGGATGAAGGTGGGATTGACTACGGCTACTATAATATCGGAATGGGCTTCACGTTTCGTGAGAAATTCTCACTGGATGTCCTGTTCTGGGATACGTTTGACCTCGACGGCTGTAATACCGCAACAGTGTTCCAGTGCGACGAGCGGGTCGTAGCGACGCTATCCGCTTCGTTCTGATCTGATTTTTCCAAACTTCGCTCTTGCCGGGAGCCGGGATGTTCGCATCCCGGCTCTTTTTCGCTCAACTTTTCGTGCCTTCCCCTATCGATTTCGTTTCTTCTCTATGCTGCCGCAGTCGTCGTGCTAGGCTGAGGATAGGAAACTGTGCATAGATTACAATGAAACATAGTTGAGAATTTCAGGGAGAAGGAAGGCCGATGAACAAAGTCTCTATTGCCAATCTGGATGATCTTGCGGACCGCAAACCCGCCTATGCGCTGGTTGCCGAGGTTGATCTGGTCGTCGTCCGTTTTGATGCGGAGATTTCCGTCTTTTACGGGCGCTGCCTGCACCGCGGTGCGCTGATGTCCGATGGATTTGTCAGCGGCAACAATCTGATCTGTGGCCTTCACTACTGGGATTACCGGCTGGACAGCGGCGTGTCGGAATATAACAACAAGGAAGTCCTGCCGAAATTCGAGTCCTGGGTGGAGGACAACCAGGTGTGGGTGGACGAAGACGAGATCGCGGCCTGGGCCAAGGATAATCCGCAACCCTTTGACCGCGAGGCTTATCTTGGCCTCTATGCGGATACCAGCCATGGGACGACGGAAGAACCCTATACCGGCCTTATTCAACGCTACGCCCGTGACGGGCTTTCAAAGACCGGTCATCACGGCCAGGTGGAAGCCATGGGCGTGCCGCGGCCGCAGCTTCCGGACTGGGATGATATCCAGATCCTGACGGCGCAACTCCACCGCCCGCCACGCCTCGACGAGGATGCCATCGACACGGAAGTTGTCATCGGTCCCAATGCGCAGAAGCCTTTGCGCCTGAAGATCCCGCTGTTCGTATCCGATATGAGTTTCGGAGCCTTGTCGGCGCCGGCGAAGATTGCCCTTTCCCGGGGGGCGGAGCTTGCGGGAACCGGCATTTGCTCCGGCGAAGGCGGCGTTCTGCCGGAGGAACAGGCGGAGAATTCGCGCTATTTCTATGAACTGGCATCGGCCCGTTTCGGCTTCGAATGGGACAAGCTGAGCGATGTTCAGGCCTTTCATTTCAAAGGCGGGCAAGGAGCGAAAACAGGAACCGGAGGGCATTTGCCCGGGGCCAAAGTCAAAGGCAAGATCGCCGAGGTTCGGGGCCTCGATGAGGGGGAACCGGCAATCTCTCCGGCCCGGTTTCCGGACTGGACCGAGGTTCATCAGATCAAGGCTTTCGCGGATGAAGTCCGGGACCGGACCGGTGGCATTCCCATCGGTTATAAACTGTCGGCCCAGCATATCGAGAAGGACATCGATGCGGCCCTGGAGGTCGGCGTCGATTACATTATACTCGATGGCCGCGGCGGCGGCACCGGTGCGGCGCCTATCCTTTTCCGGGACAACATATCGGTGCCGACCATTCCGGCCCTGGCCCGGGCGCGACGGCACCTGGACGGCAGCGGCAAAAAGGATGTGACCCTGGTGATCACCGGCGGTCTGCGGAAACCGGCGGACTTTATCAAGGCCCTGGCACTGGGAGCCGATGCCATCGCCCTTTCCAATGCTCCCATGCAGGCGATCGGCTGTATTGCCATGCGCGCCTGCCATACCAATAACTGCCCGGTGGGAATCGCAACACAGAAGCCGGAACTCGTCAGCCGCCTGGTGATTGAAAAATCCGCGCGGCAACTGGCAAACTTTTTCGAAGCTTCAGTCGAGCTCATGAAGGTCATGGCCCGGGCCTGCGGCCATGATAATCTCTCCGGTTTTACAGCAGATGATCTGACGACGTGGAAGAAAGAGATGGCGGACTTATCCGGCGTCGCTTACGGGGGCGTAGCTTAACCGGTCGGCGGTAATAGTCATGTGAATAGAATTCAGTCGACAACGTTCTCATCCCGGAGGCGCTGAATGGCATTCGTATCCATTCCCAGGCGCTCCGACAGGATCTCCGTCGTGTGTTCCCCGAGAACCGGAGGCGCGTGCCGATAGGTCACCGGCGTCTCCGAGTACTTAAACGGGCTGGCGAGAAGCCGGGCCATGACGTTTTCGCCGACGGAATGCGGCATGTCATGGAGCATGTTGCGGGCCAATACATGGGGATCTTCAAAAACCTGTTGCAGATTGTTGATGGGACCGCAGCCGATTTTCTGTTCCTCGAGTTCCGCCAGCCATTCCTGTGACGGACGCGTGGCCATGATCGGTTCCAGGACCTCGGCCAGGGCCTTGCGGTTGCGCACCCGCGACTGGTTGGTGGCAAAGCGCTCGTCCTGCACAACTTCCGGACATTTCAGAACCTGGCAAAAGCGCTCGAACTGGCTGTCATTTCCGACAGCAACGATGATGTAGTCATCCGCGGTTTTAAAGGGACGGTAAGGAACGATGTTCGGATGGTCATTACCAAGACGACCGAGATCATCCCCGTGCAAATAGTTCATACCGGCGATCGTAAGCAGGGCCACAACGGCATCGAGCATGCCGATATCGATATACTGCCCCTGCCCGGTCGCCTTGGCATTGTAAATCGCCGCATTGATGGCAATCGCCGCGAACATGCCGGACACCAGGTCGGCAACCGGCGTTCCCACTTTCTGGGGTTCTCCATCCGGCTCACCGGTGATGCTCATGATGCCGCCCATGCCCTGAATGAGGAAATCATAACCCGGTCGATTGGCATAAGGGCCCGTCTGACCGAAGCCGGTAATGGAACAATAGACGAGCCCGGGATTGGCGTCTTTCACATCCTCATAAGAAAGCCCATATTTGGCGAGATTTCCGGTTTTGAAATTCTCGACCACCACATCGGACTGGGAAATGAGCTGACGGGCGATCTGCTGACCGTCTTCCCGGGTCAGGTCAATTGTTATGGATTTCTTATTGCGATTTGCGGCCAGAAAGTAGGCGCTCTGGTCGGTCGGGTTGCCCTGGTCATCGGCAAGGAACGGCGGGGCAAAATGACGGGTATCATCGCCGCGGCCGGGGCGTTCGACCTTGATCACTTCCGCGCCCAGATCGCCAAGCATCTGGGTGCAGAACGGCCCTGCGAGCACGCGTGTGAAATCCAGAACTTTGATACCATCGAGAGGTCCCTTGCGTACCGTCATAATAACTTACCTATTCCAACCAGGTTTGGCGTCTGGTCTTTCCCTGCCTACATGTGGTGTTTTGCGATCGGAGAACTTTTGTTTCATCAGGCCTGCAGTGTCAATAGTCCCCGATGGGTTCCGATGGCCAGAAGACCTGGATTGTGAAGGACATTTACAAACATTGGACGCTAACCGGATTCCAATTGCTTCGGTCCTTTCTGGTCGCGCCAGATAATCAGCAGTCCCGACAGGACGATCAAGATAACACCGGGAAACAGCAGATCGAGCGGTGCTTCATCGAAATACATCCAGCCCAGGAAAAAAGAAAACGGAATGGAAAAATAGCCGAAGGGCGCGATATTGCTGGGCTGTGTCAGGCGGTAAGAGAGTGTCAGCAGAAATACCCCGCAGCCTCCAACGGTTCCCATAGCCAGAATCCAGAGCCAATGCTCCAGGGACTGCACCGTCTGATAACCGCTTGTAGACTGCATGATAATAAAAGCGCCGACCAGTGCGCCCGATTGCGAATAAAGGTTGAGCAATGCGCTGGGGACAGATTTGTCAATCAACCGCACCACGACACCCGAAGCCGCATAGCCCAGCGCTGCCAGCAGGGGCATGACGGCAATAAGGGTAAAGATATCCGTACCCGGCCTGATAATGAGTATGACCCCGGCCAGTCCGATGAATACCGCAAACCAGCGGACGGGCCCTACCTGATCCTTCAGCACCGGAACCGATAACAGGGTCAGGAACACCGGTGTGGCCAGGACCAGTGTGGACACCGTCGCCAGTTCCATGCGCGCCAGGGACAGGAAAAAGAAAAACTGTGCCGAGGCGACGAAAAAGCCCCGACAGAGCGCCAGCTTCCATTGCCGAATACGGATAGGACGGCCGCTCTGGTGCCATTCCCGCACCCAGAACAGAATTATCAGTGTCGGAATCATCCCGAATATATTGCGAAACAGGGAGAGTTCCTGGGCCGGATAATAGTTGCCGAGGAGTTTAATCAGCGCCCCCATGACGGCGAGCAGGAAGGTTGCAATCAAGTTCAAGAGAATGGCTTTTGTAACATTTGACATTCTGGCATTCTCTCGAGGGTACTATCTCGCGGACAGTCTCCCGGTCACCGGAACCGGGCATCTCGGTTTATGGATTAGACAGCGATTATTTCTGCTTATTGAAGTAGTTCAGGTCGTCCTCTGACGGCTTGTAGTTCTTGTTGCTCGGCCATTCCAGGAAGCGCGGGGCCATATCTTTGCCATAACGGACACGGAACAGGAGTGTTCGCTCCGGGCCGTTTGTGTATTCGTGAAGTTCACCGGGAGGATGAACGACGAAGGATCCCGGCCGGACTTCAATGGTCTCATCCGGTGTCTTCATTGTGCCGCCGCCCTGGTAACAGAAATAAATCTCCGTCGCATCCGGGTGGCAGTGATTAGGGCTGACCTGCCCAGGCTCCCAGCAGGCGACAGTCACATCACCCTCTTCGACCGTGCCGAGGATATTCTCCACGTGAACGTCAGAATTAAACTCCTGTTCTGTTTCCAGGTTGAATTTCAGCATGGTTTTTCCTGTTTATCCCGTTGGTTTGCAATGCGGCTGACCGGATGGCAGATGTTAAGTCAATGATACACAATTTCCTCAGCTACTCGTCAACTGCCGCACTTATTCTTAAGAGATCGACCGTGTCACAATAAATGGACCGAATCTCAAGACATAAACAGAACGAGGACGCCGGTATAGCCGTAGACCCGGTTGTTAAAAATTTCGCCATTGCCAAAAAAACCGGCGAGTGGAAACTCTCCGAAGACCTGCTTGATGTTGTTCACCTCATAGGAAGTATCAGGAAACAGATTGGGCCCGCGGGCAATGCATGAGTAGTAGAGACCGGCTTTGACCGAACCGTTGCATCGGGATTTCAGTTCTTCCAGCATACGTTTGAAATCTTTCTCCGCAGCCTCCCGGTCTCTTCGGACA
>JANQOC010000383.1 GCA_028279265.1 Hyphomicrobiales bacterium | reverse complement strand
GCAGGGCTTTTGCCGTGTGAAAGCCAATAAACCCTGCACAACCTGTTACCAGTATCCGCATGCGTAATTTTCTCCAGATGGGTTTCTCGGACTTTTCAGTGCAAAACCGCGGATTTACGTTTATACCCGCATTCATTACAATTCGTTTACGGAATGCACCTATAGGGGTAAATCACCATTTATCCCAGGAAACAAGCTATCCGAGGAAACATGGAGAACCGAATAGGATTTGTTGCAAAGGAAATTTCAACAAATCAGCTGTAAATCTCTGGTAAATCCAAGAGTTGCGAAATTTGATGCCGAATTATTGAAATTCAAAGCTTTTTTCGCCGAAGAACAGTTGACAGCGGCGTATTCACTACCTATTTTCCCCGAGTTCTGAGGCTCAGGCTCAAATTTGAGACAATGTTATGAAAGTTCGAAACTCTATAAAATCTTTGCGGAAGAGGCATAGAGACAATCGCGTCGTTCGACGTCGTGGGCGGCTGTTCGTCATTAACAAGACCAATCGACGTTTCAAGGCCCGCCAAGGCTGATTGTCTTCGGACACGAAATTCTTCTGTATCTTCATCAAAAATTGAACCCATTTGGGCCATTTTGCGTGCGCGTTCGCATGTGAATCGCTATTGAAAACTCACGGACGTGTTGTATCATGGCGCTTATGATGAGCAAAAAAGACCGTTTACGGCCCAAACTCGTATTGATCGCCGGACTCTGCCTGACCATGGGTGCTGTCGGTGTCCAGGCCCAGGAACAAGGGAAGGGCACAGCATTCTCGACCGGAGAACGTCCCATTTTGGTGCAGGGAGCTCTTGGCTTAAACCTGGATCCGGATCGAACCATCAAGGATCGGGGGATCATCCTTTCGAATCTTTACGAGCGGCTGCAGGCGGCGGACAGCAAGGAGACAGCCGAGCGACTGGTATCGGCGATTGAAAAAATCTGGCTCGCTTCCGGCAGTGATACAATCGATGTCCTTATGGGCCGGGCATCAACGGCTTTCGAAAATGAAAACCTCAAGCTTGCAAAGGAACTCCTTGATTCGGTCACGGAGATCGCGCCGGAATATTCCGAGGGTTGGAGCAAGCGCGCGATCATTGAATTCCGAAACAAGGATTATGTCGCCGCTATGAGGGACCTGGAAAAAGTCCTTGAACTTGATCCAAGACACTTTCGCGCTATCCAGGGTCTTGGTGCCATTCTGGAAGAATTCGACAAGAAAGAAAAAGCATTGGAAGCCTACCGGCGCGTTCTCAAGATCCATCCGTTTTCCGACTCGGCGCAGAATTCAGAGCAGGAATTGTCCCGGGAAGTCGAAGGTCAGAGAATCTGACAATTTCTTATCTATTTGGATTTGG
The DNA here is from genome assembly GCA_028279265.1 of Hyphomicrobiales bacterium. Taxonomy (GTDB): domain Bacteria; phylum Pseudomonadota; class Alphaproteobacteria; order Rhizobiales; family CAYWUX01; genus JANQOC01. The sequence continues at coordinate 5,091 of JANQOC010000383.1, read as the reverse complement.
CATCATTGGGATCCGACAAGCGCACGGTCCAGTCGGATTGCTCAGTCGTATCGATCTCGAAAAACTTGGTCTGCTTGAAACCGCGCTCGACACATCGGTCGACGCCCCGGATCGTGAATGACTTGTTTTTCGTGCACATCAGGGAATTGCCTGACCATTCTCCACCGCGGTCATAGTCTATGGCATGGATGTAATAGAAGCGGGCGTTCAGATCGCCTTTCAGCAGTGTTTCACAGGTGTGAGAGGCAATATTCCACCAACCTTCGGTGGCCCATCCATTGTCGTCCTTGTACCCAATCGCCACACCGACCCGGCTCGCCGTTGTATTGCAGAGTTTGAGATCTGCAGCGGCAGGTAGGGACCAGAGGACGCTGGATAGAACCAGGGCGCTACCACAAACAGCGAAGAATTTTTTGGAAAAATAAGCCCGTATCCGAGGGGAACATCTTGAAGCGCAATTGATCATGTCATTCATTGTAATCGCGTAATTCCAAATGTCATTTTCGGACTTCATAGCAGCAATTCTGCGTGCAGAAAAGCACCCAAGATTCCGTTTTCACCAGCGGAGAGATCATCACATATTTATGTTGAAGTTAGGAATTCTCCGGCAAACCTTGAAAAATGTGGATTTTGAGCAGAAATAGACTTAGACAGGTCAACAACATCTCTTTGTATTGGAATTTGGGCTGAATTTGGGAGGGGAATTGGCAGATAATCTGATGGCTGAAAATGCACAGGCGAACAGCGACGGCATTGGAAAACCTAATAATAATCCGGAGTCCGACAGGTTCGAACCGGCCCTTTCCCAGATTTCGTACCAAGAAATATCCGGGCCCATGGACAAGGGCCTGCTGTTGTTGTGCGATCACGCGGGCAACAGTTTTCCAGAGGGGTATGGCACGTTGGGACTGCCGGAATCCCAACTCCAGCGCCATATCGCCTATGATATCGGCGCCGCCGGGGTAACCCGGGAACTCAGCCGTCTGCTCGACGTTCCCGCCCTCCTTTATCAGTATTCCCGCCTTCTTATTGATCCGAACAGGTCCATCGAGGATCCGACGCTGGTCATGCGCCTGTCCGACGGGGCGATTGTTCCGGGAAATGCCAGAATCGGAGAGGGGGAGATACAGAAAAGGATCGACACTTACTACAAGCCCTACCATCTGCGTATTGAAGAGTTGGTCAACGAGATGAAGGCAACGGGGCGGGTGCCGGCCCTGTTTTCCATTCATAGCTTTACCGACAACTGGAAGGGTAAAAAACGCATCTGGGACTCAACGATATTGTGGGATCGTGATCCGCGATTTGCGTGCCCTTTGCTGGCCGCACTGGAAAAGGAACAGGATATCGTCGTTGGCGAAAATGTCCCCTATTCTGGTCAACTCAAAGGGGACTGCCTGTACCAGCATGGAACAATGAACGGTCTGGCCCATGCCCTGATCGAAATCCGGCAGGACCTGATCGCCACGCCGGAAGGGCAAAGCGCCTGGGCGGAACGTCTGGCTCGAATTATCGGTGACCTCTTTGCCGGAAAAGAATTTGATGAAGCGCTAAACGAAGTTAAAATGTACGGCTCCCATACGGACCATACGGTTGGCAGTACTGAATACTGAATGTGAAGGAGAACTCAATGAGTGAAATCGATCCGCAAACGCAGAAGGAATTAGAAGCCGCTGTCTTCCAGCGCCTTGTCAGTCATTTGCAAAATCGCACTGACGTGCAAAATATCGATCTGATGAATCTTGCGGGTTTTTGCCGCAATTGTCTTTCCAACTGGTACCAGGAAGCGGCCCAGGAAAAAGGCCTGGACCTGGAAAAATCAGCGACTCGTGAAATGGTCTACGGTATGCCTTATGAAACCTGGAAAGAACAATACCAGTCCGAAGCAACTGCGGAACAGCTTGCGACTTACGCCGAAGTTCACAAGAATTCGGACCATTAGCCGACGGCTGCAATAGCCCGAATCAGGCAATATTCACAGGTCTAATAAATTTTGTCCGTGGTGCCTTGCCTGCCCTCGGCAGGAGCACTATCATCCATTTCTGCAGGTCAATTGCGGAGTATTTTCGCAAGAGTCGCCACCTAAGACTTTGACTCTCAAAAAAATCAATATTTGAACTGGAGGCACTATGTTGGCTGATTCTGGTGCGACAAAGAATCAATTGAAATCGTTTGTTGAGCGAATTGAGCGGCTCGAGGAAGAAAAAGCAGCTTTGTCGGCGGATATCAAAGAAGTTTATTCGGAAGCGAAAGCCATGGGGTTTGACAACAAGGCCCTGCGCGCCGTAATCCGCCTGCGCAAAGTCGATGATACGGAACGGCGTGAACAGGAAGCCATTCTGGAAACCTACCTTCAGGCGCTGGGAATGTTGCCGGAATAGCTGTTGAGCCTTGGCTTCAAAAAGCGTCGCTAAATGACCCTTGAAATAATCAGATGATTTTTTAGCGCTAGCGTCCCGCCTCTGATCGGCTGAATTGCCGACCGCCGGCATTTGTCTCGCCCGTAAGCAAATTAGGAACGGCTTCGCCAGTGAACTGCGAAGTCCACAACATCTCCACAAATTGCATACCGGGTCTGAAATTCATCTGGATGCGCTGAACCGGTTCCCCAATGAGCAGGTATGTACGCTTGAAATCCGGTTGCGTCAGACTGGCGAGCTGGCGGTTCTCGCTCACCGACTTCTCCGACATCAGCGGCAGAACCGGGAACGGACGGTAGCTCAGCTCTTCCGGATGTTCGTCATCATAGGCCGGTGCACGCACCCATCCGTCATCCCGGGGCAGGGACGCAATTCGGTCGTGCCGGGACAAGGGATCGCCGCGGCGCAGGATAGCCGGATTTGCAGACGCCAGCTTCAGGCGACCATCCGCCGGTTCCCCGCCACCCTCCTTGCGGGTAATAAACGCGAACCAGCTCCGGTCAACACGGGACGGCTCGGGGACCGCCGTGATCCTGTTTTTGCTCGCTTCGGAGGGTCTCGACGCAGGCTTAGGCAGCGGCACGAGAGACGCGAACTGCAAGGAATTGCCGGGTTTGATCACACCCTTGTTGGCATCTGACAAGGCCGCAACCTGTGTTCGGTTCTGCTGCCGGGAGACCTGTCCGAGAGCCACTTTGGCGTCGAACTTCTTACTGGCGCTCAACCGCGCCATTGCAATCTTGTAGTCACCCCGTTTCAGACGTTTGCCGTCACTGGGAACATGGCGTGACCGGCCGTCGGGAAAAAGAGCCGCGAGCTCATATCTGTTCATACGCGGCCAATGGCGAATTCGGCCTGTATCCAAATGCACAAACGGCAGGGCCGACGTGGGATAATAACCGACACCGCCCCTTTCCCTTACCATGGCTGAGTTTCGCAATTGCCTGATGGAGACGTCCGGGAAATGGACATCGGCGGCCTTGCCAACAATATGCTGGGAAAATTTCGCCTGACCACCGCGTGTTTTTCGCAGCTTTTCATTTGTTTTTTTGGAGCGATAACCGGAAATCAGGTGGATCGGTTGCTTCGATCCAAGTTCGGAATGCAGTTCCCACATAAGGTCGATGAGTTTGGGATCCATCTTGATTTGATCGTCTGTGCGCCAGTCCCGCATCACATTATTGATCTTGGCCATTGCCGGCTTGATGTAGCGGCCATCACGTTTGTAGACGATGCTTAATTTCTGTTTAGTATGAATGTTATAGATGGAAATGGTACGAGCTCGGGGATCGGCGCTCTTAGTCGGAACGGATCCGAATGTGAGGATCAGAGAGGCACAGAACAGGCAGAAAACGGCAATCCCTCCCTTGCAGGTCAACATGAATGAGGCCTTAGAGTATGCAAATTTCACTTCTGACGCCCATAATTTGCTGAATAATTTCCTGTTTAGATCCCCGTCACTCAAGAAAGTGAGATCCTCTGATACTCAACTTGATGATTGTTTATATCCCGTTAAACCTGATTAGTCGGCAAAATGGCGCAAAACAAGGCAGGATGGGAGAAACCCGCATCGGCCATTCAGGAGGTGTCCGGAGGAGGGATTTCAGGCTTCGTCACAGACAATCAAAAAGGCCACATGCGGACATGTGGCCTTCGATTCCAAATATCTTAAATCGACGACAATTCTAATCGTTATTGAAGATTGTCGCGAACAGGGATTGCAGATTTTGCGGCTGACTCTGCTGCGCCTTGCGGGCAGCGGCCCGGCGCTGTTCGGCAAGAGCTTTTGGATCAGCGGGATCCCGAGGAATAGGCCGGCCGGCATAGGCCGCCCAGATCTTGCGGTCGTGGCCATAGATATCATGGCCGTACCGGGTTTCTCCGCTTTCATCAACCCAGGCCGTAAAGTAGCTGACATGAACCGGAAGTTTTTTCTGCAATGTAACTTTGCGGTTCTGACCTGCTGCAATGGCGCTGCCGATCTGTCGTTTTGACCAGTTCGCATCGTGACCAAGAATGATTTCCGCGAGACGGCGCGGATCACGAACCCTTATGCACCCATGGCTGTAGGCGCGGACATCCCTCTTGAAGAGGTATTTGGTCGGCGTGTCATGCATGTAGACAGCATGCTTGTTGGGGAACAGGAACTTGATTTCACCCAGGGCATTTCGGGGTCCCGGAGGCTGACGGAAAAAGATTTTGCCGGGCTTGGCCGTATTCCAATTCACACTCATCGGATTGACCCGCTGGCCCCTGGAGTTCGAAACCTGAAATCCTTTTTTATTGACAAAATTGGGATTAACCCGGGCGCCGGGAAGAATCTCGTTTTGAATGATGGATTTCGGCGGATACCAGTAAGGATTAAAGACCACAGTCTCCATCTGGTCACTAAAAATCGGCGTTTGATTGGTAATCTTTCCTGTGACAACACGCTCTTCATGGATAACGTTGTTGTCGCTCATGATACGGAAACGATACTCCGGAATATTCACGCGAATGTGCATTTTTCCGAGGTCGCGAGGCATCCAGCGCCATCTTTCCATGTTGGCAATAATGGTCTGAATGCGGTCTTTCTGGGTGCCATTGAGATTCCGTTTCGTGGACGGACCGACAATCGCGTCGACGGTTAAGCCCTTTTCCTTCTGATAGGCACGAACGGCATCAGCAAGCT
>JANQOC010000288.1 GCA_028279265.1 Hyphomicrobiales bacterium | reverse complement strand
CTATGGCGGCCAGACAACCGTGTCGTGTTGTCGCATATAGCGATTTTCGACGCCACCATGTGTTTGTACAAAATTTGCTATGCGTTTGTACAATAATTGCTGTCTTCGAACGATGCTGCAGTTTGGCAGCTGAGACACCGGTTTTTTTCCTAAGCCTGATACGGATCAGTCATTATGTTGTTCGAACAGGATGTCACTCAGGGAGAAGCGACGTAAGAGATTTGCAGACTTGAGAATTCGGAAACCCATTCACAATGTTCTCGCGTCCTCTTCGGTGCGGATCGCGGATTAATTGGTTGGATTCACAGGCAGGTCAGATGTTCGGTCTTGTTTTTAAGCTATTTGGCGACGTCGAAGTCGATTCTTGGTTCCTTGGCCCGGGTCTTGATGGGCTGCATGATCACGATGTGACAGCCCGGTCCGAACTTCTTGATGCTCAAATTTTCGCCCACATAAGGGACGACCCGGACAATGAACTGAAGCTCGCTGCTGTGGGTATAGCCAAATCTGTCGGACCAGTTACCGTCGACCAAATTTTTCCGGTACATGGAATTGAGGACAAGACCATATCTTTTGTTAGCCAGTTGGGAACGGAAAACGAGTTTGTTTTGGGATTGCAGGGCCCCAATTTGGAAAAGCTCCCGTGCAACCGCATTGGCTTCGAGAATTTTGCCCGTGCGGTGAATGAGCAAAATACTCTTTTCGCTATCCTGCCCAAGTTGATCAAATTTATTCTCATCAAGACTCAGGTCCTGAAGCGAGCGGTTGATAATCAGAGACCGCTTGATATAGGGGAGATATTTATTCAGGGTCCGTACTTCGGAATCGAAATAGGACTCGTCGCAAACACCGCGCTCAATCCAGATTTCGCCTGAATTGGCACCGAAATTCAGATGTGCCGCCACCATCTGTCCGACATTCCAGCGCTCCAGAAAGGCGTTGACTCCGGAATTTCTCTCTTTCTCAATATCGGACAGGCTGGCATCAACGTCGACGAATATCGCTTCCTTGTTGTGACGAAGTTTTTTCTGCCGAATGTCCTGTTCCGACCAATCGCGAATATATTCGTCGCACCGATCCGGATGAAATCCGGACTGCACATCAATGTGGCGGGTCCCCGACTCCCTGTCGCGCAGTGACAGCCGAACACCGTGAAGTTCATGACTCTGTTGGATCATATTGACCGCTTGAACCAGACCCTCAGGTTGGTAAGGCGAATTTGTGATGAGCTCTATAATCTTTTCCATTTAGTCTGCACTCACCCGTGACAGAAACAGCGGAATTTTAGATTGCTTTCATCAATCAACAGCGCTGTTCGATGACGGAACTTTAACATGCTGAAAAATCAGTCGCAATTCCACTTGGAGCAAGAAATCGATAAAAATTGCGATAAAATTTCGCATCCTCTGATGCCAAATATTGCTAATTCAACTGATTAATCAGTATTTTGAGGCAGAGAGCGGGATTTTGAAGCCGTTCGCAGCTCAAAATAAAGCACCAGCGAGGCCAGAATCATTCCCATTGCTGCCAATGCGAGAAGCAGTCCGATCACACCTTCCCAGCTGCCCTCCGCCAGGCGCGCCGCCGCCAGTGCCGGCGGCCCGAATAACTGACCGGTGTTCGAGCCCATGACCATGAGACCGTTCATGGTTCCGATCTGGGCCGGTGTCGGCGCAAAAACCGTCGCACCGGCCAGGGCCGCCGCCGGGATAAAGCCGCCAAAAATCCCAAAAGCGAAGGCCAGGCTCAGGCGAATGCTATCGGGGAGATGCAGGGAAAAAATGCCAATTTCTGTCAACGCCATGCCAACGGCCCCCAAAAGCAGCAGCAATCCGACCGATAGCCGCCATTTCATAAGCCACGCCGCCAGCGCATTACCTCCGGCGTTGAACAGCAGAACCAGCGCCGGCAGCATCGAGGCCAGGGTCAGCCCGGCACCGTAATCTTCGCGGAGATATGTGGGCAGCCAGCTCATAAGGGAGATGTGTTGCGCCGTATAGAACGCAAAACAAAGGGCCGCGAGAACGCCGCCCGGCTGAGACACCGCTAAATAGACATTTCGCAATACAGAGGCCCGTTGGCCCGAACCATCTCGTCCGATGCCCGCGATGCCACGCAGGGAAAGGAAAGTCAGGAGCGCCCAAACGCCGGAAATTGCGGCACTGACTACCCATAATGTGCGCCAATCCAGATATTTGAGAAACAGTACCGCAATCATCATCATGCCTGCGAAACCCAGGGGCATGTAAGTGGCCCAGACACCCATGGCCCATTTTTTGTCCTGGGATCCGGCAACATGGGCGACGATGGCGCCGCCGGATATTGTCGTTGCCGTGAAGCCGATACTCTCGATGAACCGGGCCGCGAGCATTACAGAACTTGATTGGGAAACAACACCCAGGATGCTGCCCATGGTGAGGGCCAGTAGTCCGGCAAGAATCACGGTGCGCTGGCCAATGCGGTCGGCCAGCCCCCCGGCTACCAGGCCCAGTGCGAACCCGACGGCGGAAATAATTGACGCAAACCAGCCACCCATGACCAGGCCGGCGGCGAAGTCCTGGCGAATTTCCGGCAAGGCCGGGGGGAGCTTGCCAATATGGGAGGAAGCGACAACGCCCGCCCCAAATATCACCAGGACGATTTTCCAGTTCGTTCGATCGTCTTGTCGGGATTTATCCATTGAGCACGCCCGCGTCCAATAAGGGATATCCGGTCAGGTACGGGAAATCGCATTCGCGTCGGCAGGATAACAACGGCCCGGGAGCCCGGA
>JANQOC010000281.1 GCA_028279265.1 Hyphomicrobiales bacterium | reverse complement strand
ATTCCCGGTCGGATCCGACGTTTGGCGCAAATGGCAAAATACGGAACTTTACGTCGAAACGCATGGGCTTCGGCTCGATGAAGTTTCAAAGGAGATCCGGGAAGGCGTGGTCGCCGTTCTCCGTGCAAGCCTGAGTGCCCGGGGATTGGAGAAGTCTATAGCAGTGATGCGGTTGAACGCTTTCCTTGGGGAGGTCATAGGAAGCCCCGAAGTTCTGGGAGAATGGAGCTATATATTTTGTATCTTCGGCCAGCCTTCCAGTTTGGAACCCTGGGGCTGGCAATTGTTCGGACATCATTTGTGTCTGAATTGCCTGGTCATTGGCGAGCAAATGGTGCTGACCCCCTGCTTCCTCGGGGCAGAAATTGTTTACGCCGATCACGGGCCGTTTGCCGGAACAAGTCTGTTCGAGGACGAAGAACGCCTGGGCCTGGAATTGCTGCGCTCACTGGAAACCGAGGAACGCTCCCGGGCCATCGTCTCGGATTCCATGATGGGGGATGACCTGCCCCCGGGGCGCTGGCACTTTGCAGATCACCTGCATCTGGGAGGCGCCTTCCAGGACAATCGCATTGTTCCATTGGAAGGGCTCCCCTGCGACAGGCTTACCAGGATCCAGCAGAGAAATCTCACGGATCTGATTGAAGCCTATATCGCGCCACTTCCCGACGGTCCGCGCGCCGCACGACTGGAACACATTGAGCGACATTTACCTGAGACGCATTTTTGCTGGATCGGCGGTCAAGACGAAACCCATGCGTTTTACTATCGCATTCAGAGCCCGGTAATTTTTATCGAGTTTGATCACCATTCCGGACTTTTCCTGACGAACGAAAAGCCGGCGAATTTTCATGTGCATACAATCGTACGAACACCTAACGGAAATGATTATGGTGTCGACCTGCTTCGGCAGCATTACGCTCACGCACACCATGGCCACGATCATTCATGAATTCCCGAAGTGGTTTCTCTAGAACAAAAGCTCAATCCCATGAGTGGAGGCTCATGAGTTGGGTTATATCAGTGCGATAGGCGGAAAGGTGTTGTGCCAGATTGCCCGGAATTCCAGAGGAGAGAACGATTTATGACTGAACAGGTACTCTACGAGAAATCTTTGCATGTATCGACGGTAACCCTGAACCGTCCATCGGAGGGCAACATCGTTTCGGCAGACATGGGCCAGAAGATATCGGAATTCTTTGAGCGCGCCGTAAATAATGGATCAAAAATGATCCTATTCCGGGGAAATGGTGAGAATTTTTGTACCGGCCGAGATGTTTCCGGTTTGAAAGAACATGGTGACGCAACTGCTATCGGGCTACGCGAGGCCAATACTGATCCAGCATTAAATTTCTATAGCAGTTTCATAAACACTCCTATTCCAATTGTAGGTGCCGTTGATGGCTGGGCCGATGGGATGGGCTGCGCTCTCGCTGCCTTGTGCGATATTACAATCGCAACGGAATCCGCGCGATTTCGTGTCCCTGAAATGGATAGGGATATACCCCCGGGCCTGGTCATGACGGCTTTTCAAGACCGGATACAGCGCAAAGCCATTGCCTACCTTGTCTATTCCAGAGACGAGATAGATGCGGTTACAGCCCGTGAGTTTGGTATCGTCAGCAAGGTTGTAGCACCCGGAAATCTGGAGAAGAGCGTTGCGGAACTCTCGGAGAAGATATCCGGTAATTCGATCGCTTCGATCAAAATGGTCAAGGAATATCTCAACAACGCATTGGATATGGACCGCCAGGCCGCATCCAGTTATGCGAGTATCCTTCTGTCAAATGTCATGTCGTCTCATTCGTGACAACATAGGCAACGAAGCCCGATGACAGGGACCTCTTGTTGGACCTGTCAGTTATCCCGCTGACTGCTACGTCCGGGTTAATCCGGATCGTCGGACCAAACTATCTGCATTCAAGTCATGCTCTTGAAACAGCGGAGCACCGCTTCGCGAGATGACAGTGCGGCATCTCTATCGTAGCCGGGCTTGTTGGGCATTGAAAAGTTGTGTCCGACACCTTGATGCACAACAATTTCAGTGTTTGCGTGGTCCTTGTAAGCACTTTTGATTTGCTCGACCTCATCCATCGGAACCACGGGATCATCGGATCCGAAATGAAAACTGACCGGGCAGTTGATATTCGGCGTTTCGTCCAGATAGTTGCCGATCTGGGTGCCATGAAAACAACCCGCGGCGTTAACACCAAATCTTGCCGCACTTACATGGGCGATCCAGCCACCGAAGCAGTAACCGAGTACGGCAATTTTGCCATTACAACGGTCATGATTTCGAAGATCGTTGATGACATCTTTTATATCCCTGATTCCTTCTGATTGGTCGTAGGCGTTCATACGTTCGAAAGCAACATCCCGGCTTGCGGTCGGTCCCGGAGTTTGCCGCCAGAAGTAATC
>JANQOC010000276.1 GCA_028279265.1 Hyphomicrobiales bacterium | reverse complement strand
GAAAACACAAAGGCAAGCAGGGCCGGAACCGCTGACGATCTGGCGGCACTCACGGTTCCCATCCTGATCTTTTCACAAAGCTCTCTGTCGTCCCCATTGTTCATTTCGAACTTAGAATAGATGCCATCCCGATAGGACGGCATACGCGTTACGGATCCGGTGAGCAGAATCGATTCCGGTTCCATAAGCTGGTCGATCAACCGGATTGACTCCCCAAGAGCCGTTCCGGCATCGCGGAAATACCGATTATACTTTTTAGAGTCTTCACTACCTGCAAGCATTTCCTCGACAAGGCGCGCATAGTGCACAACATCAGCAGGATTATAAACATCATCAATGAGCTTAAATCGATTAAGAAGGGACCAGCCGGTAACATTGCAGTTCAGGCAGTCGTTACGTCCGCAAGAACAGGTCAGCTTGGTTTTATTGGATTTGAAATGTCCGACACGGCCGGCTTTAAAATTTTTACCCCGGACCAGCTGGCCCTGTTGAATGATGGCCGCGCCTATTGTTGTCGCAATATTCAGAACTACGATGTCTTTGTGCCCTTTGGCCGCACCGGTCAGCGTTTCAGCCAGGGCGCGCGCATTGACGATATTCTCGATGATGACGGGAAGCTCCAGCAGTGCCGCGAGAGGGGTGCGAAGATCCGTCTTGTCCCAACCAATATAATTTGGTCCGAAGATAACACCTGTTTCGGGTTCGACATTGGCGGCGACGGCGAGGCTTACACCGGAAATTCGGGACCGCGGAATATTCTTCTCGTCCATAAGTTTGAGAAGTGCCGAGCCAAGCTCTTGAATTGTTTTCTGCGGATCGCTGATATTAGTGACATGCACCCTTTTGTGACCGACAATTTCCGAACTCAGAGAAACAATGGAAACTTCCGTTGCATAGGCTGTCAGCACAATCCCAGCCGTATAAAGACCGTCATCTCTTAGTTTAACCAGAGTTTGTTTTCGCCCCGGCCCTTTTTCCCGGCTGGCCACCCCTTCCTCCTTGACCAGACCGGCTTCCCTGACAAGACCGGCCTCCATGAGGTCTCGGATAATCCGGGTCGTAGCCATTTGAGAAAGGCCCAACTCTTTTGCCAGGGCTGTTCGCGACATGCCGTTACGGATCAATAGCTCACTGAGCGCCATCGAACGATGGACCCGGCGCAAAGATGCTGGACGTCCACTAATGCCGGTGCTATTAATAACCATATGTTAGTTATAAATAAGTTGCGCCGAAAATCAATACAAAAACGTCACCAAGGACGCCGTGACCGGAACCCATCCATGTCGCCGATGGCAACCCAAAGGCATCTGACGAACGGAAAGCAAGAATGAGCAAGTCTGATCGACCGAATATCCTTCTCATTATGGCGGATCAACTGGCCGCCCAGGCCCTGAGCATGTATGGCAATCGCGTCTGCAAAACTCCGAATTTGGATAAGCTTGCGGCCGAGGGTCTGGTATTTGACAATTGTTACACAAACTTCCCCCTTTGCGTTCCGGCGCGGGCCTCTATGCTTTCGGGTCGCCTGGCGGCCAATATCGACGCCTTCGACAATGCCTGCGAACTCCCGGCAAGTGTCCCGACAATGGCCCACTATCTGAGATCAGCCGGCTACCGGACCATCCTCTCCGGCAAAATGCATTTCATCGGACCGGACCAGGTTCACGGTTTCAACGAACGCCTGACAACCGACGTCTATCCCTCAACCTTCAAATGGATTGCCGACTGGAACGCCGGTCCGCAGTTCGTGCCTTCTGGCACAGCCCTGAATGGCGTTGTCGAATCCGGTCCTTCCATTCGCACCATGCAAGAGGACTTTGATGACGAAGTTGCCTATCAAAGCGTTCAGAAAATTTACGACCTGGCTCGCGAACCGGAGCAGCAACCCTTTTTCCTGCTGACGTCATTTACCAATCCGCACACGCCTTTCACCTGTTCGGATACTTATTGGGATCGTTATGATCCGCAAGAAATCGACAAACCTGCCGTACCGGAGATTGCTTTCGAGGACCTCGACTATCATTCCAAGGCGCTGTTTTTTGCCCACGGCCGACATCGCCATCGCCTGCGGGAAGAAGATCTGCGTCGCGCCCGGCACGGCTATTATGGTATGATTTCCTATATCGATGACAAAATCGGCAGCCTTCTCGAAGCCCTTGATCAAACGGGATTGCGGGACAACACGCTGATCATTTTCATTTCCGACCATGGCGAGATGCTCGGGGAACGCGGCTTATGGTTCAAACAGCATTTCTGGGATTGGTCCGCCCGTGTTCCAATGATTTTCAACATGCCGGGAACGGTGGCAGCCCGGC
>JANQOC010000270.1 GCA_028279265.1 Hyphomicrobiales bacterium | reverse complement strand
CGCCGTATTGACGCTGCCTTTCGCAATTTTACTTTTTTGTGCTAGCTGACCGCGAATATGGCTACCCTTTGCGAACTCCAAAGGACCGCTTTCCAGGGTTACATCGGATAGGGCCACCCAGGCCGTGACATGGTCATGGGGGCGCAGTCCAAAATAGGATGAATCCTGGTGCCAGGCCGCGAAACCTTCCGTGTTTGCCTCCTTGATGAACATGCGGCTGGTGTACAGGATAATGTTTTCTCCCAGCAGGCTTTCGATCACATCCAGTATCGCATCCGTCCGGATGAGTTCATCAAGCCAACCGCAAAGCAGATGCATATTGTGCCGGTATTTACCCGGTAAACTCATAATCGGCCCGCCCAGCCGATCTTCGACGGCCGACAAATTTTGGCGATAACGGCGGACATCTTCCGGCTTCAGGGCATCGAACGGGTATAGGTAGCCATCGGACCTGTAGCGGTCAATTTGTTCTTGATTTAAACCTGTCACGGCACTTCTCACTGTAATTGGTTTTCTCTTTGACTTTTGAAACCAATGGGAATTTCTACGACCCATGAGTATGGAACTGACAATAATAATATAACTGCAAAATCATTCAACGTATGATATTTTCCTTTAATAAAAATTTTTTACTGTTGGCAAGTGCCGAAAACGGTCAAACGCCATACCGGCAACCCGTAAAACTTCAGTGACCCATCTGCCGGCTGAATTCACTTCTTCCTGGAACGGATTAGGCCCGATTACAGAATTTCCTTTATGGCTGCATTTGATATTGCCTTCTTGACTGCCGCAGCATTCTGCACCTCCGCGTTGACGGCTGTTGTCGGGGCAGGGGGAGGAACGGCCCTCATCGCCCTTATGCTGCAAACTCTGCCTCCGGCTGCGGCAATCCCGGTTCATGGAGCCGTTCAGCTGGCGTCAAACACAATGAGGGTGTGGTTGTTCTGGGAACATATGTCTTGGCCCATCATTATTCGTTTCGCGGCACTCATGCCTTTCGGCGTCGTTGTCGGACTTCTTTTGTTTCAGGGGCTGCCTGCCGAAATTGTCCGGATGCTGATCGGATTTTTTGTCCTGGCTTCCCTTGCGACCCGTCAGCTCAGGAATTTGCGTCAAAAGGATCTGCCTTTGTGGGCGTTTGTTCCCGTGGGATTTTTTACCGGTGTACTCAATATGATTGTCGGCGTAATTGCGCCTATTCTCGGCGTGCTGGTCATTCGCAATGATCTCAGCAAGGAAGAGGTCGTCGGCACCCTGGGATTCTTCGGATTCATAGGTAATCTGCTGAAAATTGCGGGCTTTACACTGGTTGGCTTTAGCTTCGTGGAATTCGGACCGACGATGGCCTGCATGATCCCCGCCGCCATGATCGGAACCCGGGTCGGGAAATCCGTTCTCAGCAATCTCGATGAAAGGTACTTTTTGATCGCGTTCAGAATTGTTCTGGTCGCCCTCGCATTGAAGCTCATTGTGGTTGATGGATTGTTGAATCTTTAGGGCTTCAGGGGCTCAACACGGGTACGGCCATGAAGATGTGCCAATAGGGAATTCATTCGGGCCCACCCCGTTTCGTCAGCATCGAGGATTGAACCTCTGATTATTCGTCGCAATCCAAAGAGTTGGAGATCCTGAAACTAGGGCAAGCGCCTGTCTATTTGTACGTTCATTTGATTGAAGAGATCGTCAGCTCCTTGTTTTGAAAGCACGGCCTTTTTCAACAGGGACTTCTGTGTTTCCGGTGCCAGCCCGCCCACGGGTGGATCCTTGTCCAGGTTCGTCGGGAAGGAATAACCTTCAGCGGTAGCGGCAATGAGCGCATCAAGCTCCAGTTCCGACATGTTGCCGGACTCCCAGGCCGCACATAAGGGGGCATACACAGAGCGACACATGGCCAGACGATCAACGCTTTCCATGGGGCGACCAAATGCTGAAGAAATCTGAAACAGGTTGATCATCCGGTGAATGTCCGGGCTGCTGTTTTCTCCAGCCGCATGAAAGAGCGCCGGATTAAAGAACAGGGCATCGCCTTTTTCGAGCGGCAACTGGACACAATGCTCTTCAAAATACTGTCTGAAGTCTTCACGGCGCCACGCCACATAGCCGGGACGATAGAGTTGCGAGAACGGCAGCAATTTTGTTGGGCCGCTACTGATGGGCATGTCGCAGTGGGCAATTCCCCCCTGGAGTGTCATCAGTGGTGACAGGTCATGGACATGAGCGGGATATGTTGCGTTTACCTCTGCGGTTTGAAAGCCCAGATGATAATCCCTGTGGGCTTGTTGTGCTTTGCCGCCAGGATGGACCACATTAACCTGCGCGGTCATTTGATAGTTGGGGCCGAGCCAGGCTTCGCAGGCCGCATCAACCGCGGGACAGGCGAAGTAGCTGATATAAGTCTCCGGCGCAGCCGTGCAGAGTTTTTGCAGAGAGTTCCAGATACGGTCATTGCTTCCGGCTTCGGCGAAATGATCGGCACCGCCATTGTTCGCACCCTTTTCCCGGTCAATGATTTCATTATAAATATGAGTTGCAGCATCGATTGCGGCCAGGTCCGACTGTGCGCCTCTGATAGCGAATACGCCGGCGCCCATTTTGAGAATACGCGCCCATTCCGCCATTATCTCTTGGCGCTTTTCCCGGTTCGAAAATGGCTCGGCTAGATCCTCATAGTCGTAGACAGGTACGTTATGGGGCGCACGAGACGTGTAGGTAATCTCATCCGGTTGTACATCGCGTTCGACGATCGCCGAGAATTCCAAGAGATCGCAACGCGCGTCGCTATAGTAACCTTCAACGGGACTGGTCATTGTCGGTACAGGCCTCCTTGGATTTCAGGCATCTTAACAGGCATTTTTCCGCTATTGCAGTATAATGCTTTCCAAACACATCAATTGAGTCATGTGTGTTGGCGAATCCGCAATGGAGGTCAGAGAGCTTTGACTGTAGTATTTGGTACGGATTGTTCAGGTACAGAATTCTGAGGCGCAGATTTATCAGGTCCGGCAGTTGTCACGTCCGGAATAAAATGCAACATTTCTGGCGCTTCTATTCTGACCGGAGGAACTCATGACTGTAATCGCATTGGATCATCGCGGAATTCGAACGTCCAGACTCGAAGCGACCCGGCATTTTTATGAAGATGTGCTTGGCCTGGAAAACGGCTATCGTCCCAGTGCCTTCGATACCAAGGGCTACTGGCTCTACGCGGGTGAGGCACCTATCATCCATCTGGTCGAAGATGAGGACGCAGCCGGGGAGGGTCATGAGACCCAAAGAGAAAGTTTGACGAATTCCGGCGGCGACAACCACATCGCCCTTGCGTGCAGCGAAGCCCGCGAAGTCGTCGACCGGCTCATCAAAGCCGACATTCCCTATTGGGACCGGTTGGTAAAGAAACCGTTAATGTATCAGGTGTTTGTCGAAGACCCCAACGGCATTCTGGTGGAGCTGATTGACAGGAATCCGGGTGAGATTAGCGGGCCGATCCACAAGGTCGTGGATTAATAGTCTCATTTTCCTCCGGAAATTCGGTCCAATCCGGTTCGGGTTCTGAAACGGGTTGTTGACCGGCACAGATCGTCCCGCTGCCCGCGGCTGATTATCTTCGCAGCAATAGTTATTTAATTCCCGTGACCTATAGTAGTGCTGACCAGAAACTGCCGTAGTGTTCCCATGCGTTCCCGACCCATCATCGCACTTTTCCTCGTCTTCGGCCTGGCCATGCTGCTGGTGCGTCCACCGGAAGTGATACGGCTGCAGGAGCGTATCGGAGTCGCGTGGCTGGTCGAGAACGACCATCTGATTGCGGCGCGCTGGGCGGCCCTGGCTATGCGATTACAGAATGATCCCGTTGGCATAACCAACTACCACGCCCTGTCCTGGCACCGGGCTGTTCCGAATGGCGGGCAGGTGCGCAAGCAGGCTTCGCTGGCCGCCGATGCGGCCTGGCGGCGAACGGGTCGGCGGGGTGTCGGTGCGGCCTATTGGAATCTTGCCATGTTTCATATCAAATATGGTCGCAAACGCGCCCGGTCCGACCGCAATACAACCGGATGGTTGAAGCTGGCGGCCCGGTCCGGTGTTGCCGAGGCTCGCCTGCTCCTGGATGCGGGCGACGGGGAATTTGACCGGATCAAAACTCTCATAGGAATGGGGGATCCCGGCGCCATGGCGACCTTCGCCAGTTCGTTGAACCGGGCGTCGGGGAGGGCGGAATATATTGCCGCACTGAGGGCGGCGGCGGAGGCCGGGCACGTGGCCTCCATGACCCGTTTGGGACTGGCCTTGTTTCAGCAGTCAAGCTCCGATCCCGACATACGGGAATGGTTCGAGCGGGCGGCCCGGGCCGGACAGACAACGGCAGCGGCAAGGCTCGGAGCCTGTTACGCCAATGGACACGATTTCTGCGGCGGTGAACGTAATCTCGCCCTGGCGGAAAAATGGTATGAATTGGCTGTCGGACCGCACATCCTCTATCAAGCGCCGCCCCTGACCGTCGATACGCAATTTGCCATCCGCATCGGCACCATGGCCCGTTGGGTTGTCAAACCCCATAATATCAGCGAGCACGCGACCGAGGCACTGGTGAAAGTTCGTGCCGAGCGCGCCGCTCTCGAAGAACCATCATAATACGCGATACCCATCTGCCGGTTTGAGTTAAGATGTTCCGGAATTTACCGGTCCAATAATACCGGCTGAAAAGAGCCCTTGAATCTTCTCAAAAATAACCCACATTGATTGTCATAAATGACAAACAATTATGAGGCCTGATGTGGCCAGACCGGACGTCAGAGATAAGCGCCGCGACCAAATTCTTGATGCCTTTGAAGAAATTGTGGCTCGGAACGGAATTGAAGGCGCGACACTGGCCAGAACGGCTGAAGTTGCGGGCCTGGCGAGACCGCTCATTCGCCACAATATTGGCAATCGTGAGGACTTGATCGCCACGCTGGTTGAGCGGTTTCTGGAGAAAAGTCGCGACGCAATGGATGGGATGCTGAATGAACTCCCGCCCGAGAAGGCAATACATGTGCTTGTCGACTGGCTGTTCGACAAGAGTTACTCCGATCCTCAGCTGGTTCGTATATCGAGTGCCCTGATCACGGCTTCGGCGGACGATCCACGACTCGCCAGGAAGATGCGATCCTGGCTTCGAGAATTCATCGACCGCATAACTTTTACCCTTTCAGCCAGCTATCCCGATGCTGGGAAAGATCGGGTTGACGCCGTTGCTGCCGGTTTAACCGGTATCTATTTCAACATCGAATCCCTCTATCCCCTCGGCGATATACAATCCGTTTCTCAGGCTTCCAGAAATGCTGCCTTGTTGCTCGTGACTTCATTGGAGACAAAAAATGTCAAATAGCCGCCGCCTGCCTAAAGAGGCCTATACGGATCAAGGCTGGCTTGACCTTGAATTCCAAAATTTGTTCTCAGACGCCTGGTTTATCATCGGCCATAAGGATGATTTCACGGAAGCCGGTTCCTATCGCACCTTGACCGCCGGACTGGCTCCTTTAGCGGTCATTAGAGATAACGAAGGGGGCTATTCGGCTTATCACAATATTTGCCGCCATCGCGGCGCCGTCCTGCTTGACGGAGAGAGTGGGAATGCCGGCGGGAGCCTTGTATGCCCCTATCATCGCTGGACCTATGGGCTGGATGGAGCTCTTCGCGGGGTTCCCAACAGAACCGAGTGTTTCCCTGGACTGGATCGATCCACTCTTGGGCTAAAGCCCGCGGCCCTCGGCATTTTCAGAAATCTCGTTTTTGTCAATCAGCTTGGCGATTCAGATTTTGATCAATGGATATCTCCACTCAGGGGCCGGGAATGGCCCCACGACCTGTCCTCCGGGGATGTCAGGGAAGCGACACCGCTCGTTTATGATTTGAAATGCAACTGGAAAGTATTCGTCGAAAATGCCATTGACGGATATCACCTGGCCTATCTTCACGAGAACACTCTGGGCGGGCCAACACCCGATCAGAATCTCTGGGAGAAAGCCGGGCAGCATATGATCTGGTACGCCAACGAGGACGGCATACGTCATCGGCTTCCGGCCAAGATAAGGGAAAACGGCCGAACAGGAATGATCGCCAGCGCCTCCGATCCGGGTTATGGCGGCGTTTACTACTTATTCCCCGCCACCCTGATCGTTGCGACACCTTACGGCTTTTCCATTTCAACGCTGCATCCGATATCGCCGTCACGGACGCGCCTAACCGTGCGCCACTGGGTTGGACCTTGGCAAAATACGGATGAGCGCCAAAACATTCCGGGTTTTGACGAAACGACAGGTGTCATCTCCTCGGATAGCTGGACGGAGCATCCTCTCGACACCGGCGATTTTCAGACAGAGGACATCTGGATTTGCGAGAAAGTTCAGCGTGGTCTTCAATCGCCCGCTTATGAGCACGGGCCGTTGTCCAAGGGGCGCGGTGCCGAAGACCCCATAGGATGGTTTCATGAGTTACTTCATCATCAGACACAATTGATAGGTTAGGAGCGCGAGATGCCCTGGACATATGTTGTTGGATTTTTACTGCTGGCTTGGGTTGCCTGGGATCTCTATACGGGACGCGTCTGGTTGCATCGGGCGTTTGATCGTTCCAGTGAACCGGGTTCCTATTGGGCGCTCATGACAGTTTGGCTGGCGCTCGCTCTTTCTTTTTTTTACTGGTAGATCGAAACGGAGTTCCGGCGGACCCACGGAACGGCCTGAATGGGGCCGCCGCCAAAAGGAAAGATAGTCGATTGAGTGTTGTACAGGCCTTTTACAGCATTGGACTTCGACTTGACGAACAATCATGTGTCATGACAAGCCCCAGCACATCAAATCGCACGTTTGCCGATGTTCACCAAATACTGATCTATCGTGATTGGTGCCGCAGAATGTTGAGACCACAATGTAGTATAATATGATGCGCTCGTTTCCCGTTTGAGACTTGCTCTTTCCGGACTGTGCATCGTATGTCCAAAGGGCAAATGCTCTTAAAGTCTGGTTATCGAGAATCAAATTGCTACATGAAAGGTCCGGTTATGGCATCGGCAATTCGCCCTCAATCCCGCATATTCTTAATTGCGTCGTTGTTATCGTTTGCTCTTTTCTGGGGAGATGCCCTGCGGGCCCAGGAAGCGGCAAAACTGCCGGACTATGTGATTGAGAAATTCGGCAAACCTCCGAAAGTGCCGGAGGGCCCGTTTTCCAAGGAATTGCAATCCGTCGTAAGGGTAGCCTTTATCGAAAGCATGGCAAAATCGACCTGGGGCAGAGATCAGATAACGGCTCTGGGCGAAATCGTCAAATCAAAGGATCCTCGAATTGCTTGGCTCATTACCGATTTAATGCGCTTTGCTTCCACACATCATTTGCACGTGGCACTTGCAAATGCGGCTTCAAATTTGCTGGGTATCAAGCCGCCACAAGAAAACCACTGGGGTATCGTAACCGATCATCTCATTGCATGGGATATTCCCGCGCCTCCTGATTATTTGCAGGCAAAGCGAGCCATTTTTACAACATTTGTGACCGGCTGGGACAAGATTTTCGTCGAAGGCGATATTGACTGGAGACACGTTTCTTGGGGTGGTGTGCTGATTGACGACCGCCCGTACGATACGACAGACCAATTGTGCAATTGCATCCCCGCGGCGGATAATCCCAAAGTCAGCAGTGCAAAAGACGCGACTTGGCTTAAGGACAGCGATATCGTTTTTGGTATCGGGATAAACGGCGAGTATCGGGCTTATCCTCGGCGCATTATGGAAGTTCGCGAGATGGTCAACGATACGCTGGGGGGGAGGCATCTGGGAATTCCCTATTGTACCCTGTGCGGGTCTGCGCAGGCCTATTTTACCGATCAGCTGCCTGAAGGCATTCAGCGGCCGGTCCTGCGCACGTCAGGGTTGCTGATCCGATCCAATAAAGTCATGTATGACGTCAATACCTACTCGGTGTTTGATACGTTTCTCGGCAAAGCGGTTACGGGACCTCTTGTGGAAAAGAAGCTGCAATTAAAGCAGGCCAGTGTGGTCACCACCGACTGGGGAACGTGGAAAAAGGCCCACCCGGAGACGACCGTTCTGATCGAAGCGCTGGCTCTTGGTCGCGATTTTGATTTTCGCAATGGCCGGGATGCGAATGGTCCCATATTTCCCGTCGGTGATGTTGATCCCCGATTGCCGGTTCATGAGGACATCATTGGCGTGATCACGGCATCCGGCAAGCCGATAGCCTTTCAAAGAAGCAAGGCATTCGTGGCATTGAAAAAAGGCGATAAGATCACTTTTGAAAACGTCCGACTTCAGCTGGATGCCGGTGGTATCCGGGCTGTAGACGCAGATGGTTCCGATCTCGGCAGCCACCAGGCGTTCTGGTTTGCCTGGTCTCAGTTCCACCCTCAAACTGAACTTTGGCCCGGCTAAAGGGACCGCCGGTGCCCTATCTTGAATTTGTTTTTTTCGCACTGATAGCGAGATTATCGAGAATGCATGCGGCATCGAATTGGCCATGTAGACCTGCGGTCGGACGAGGGCTTTGGACTGTCCCCCTCGAAAATTCAGGATATTCCGCCAAGCCAGACTAATTTCATTGAGGTAGCCATTTTCAACGAATTGGAGAAAAGGGGCGGTTAGACTATAATTCGGTTACTTATTTTTGCACACCAGTTTAAAAGCCCGGTCGGGGCGTTGTACCGGCCACCAAACGGGGTGGAGTAGGAGTAAGGCTTATGTCCGAGTCTAGAACCATCCCGATTCCTCCAGCGCCTGAGCGGAGTTTTATTTCGCAGTTATTCTATTATTCGGGGCTCACACTTATCGGTGTGTTATGCGGTCTGGTTGCCACGATAATCTTCATAACGGCGCTGGACTTAGTGGTTCAATTTGTGCTGGGTATCCTGGGACTCATTGGATCGATCATTTCATTTCTGTTCCTATAGGTTGGCGATCCGGAAGCTTAGAGTCTTTCTGATAATTCCCGCATTATCAGTTGCTTATCAGCCTGTCCGATGCTTTGGATAGGGCATGCCATCACAGCCGCGTTGACCAGGCGGCTCGCATGATCGTGTACTTCCAACATTCATTATCTTAGGCAATTGCTATCTGAACGAGAT
>JANQOC010000266.1 GCA_028279265.1 Hyphomicrobiales bacterium | reverse complement strand
TCTTGAGCTGTGTGTGAAAAACAAATTCTGAAATACCATCCACGGCAACCATGAAACAACGTCTCTTATGATTGATGTTGACGTGCATCCAGGCCGGATTGCCACTCATGGAAGAATAAATCTCATTGCTGCGAAGATAGATGGCGTGCATTTCCCCGCCGGCGAAATCTCGCTGAACTGATGATTCACCCTCCAGCTGAAACCCCAGCTGTTTGCGTACAAGGCTGCGTCCCCCATCACACCCAACCAGATAGGCCGCATGAACAGTCGTCTCCGACCCATTGTGAACGACAGTTGCCGAAACTTGATCGCCCAGATCTCTGACACTGACAACCTCGTGCTCATATCTGAGATCCACGGACCCAAGATCTGCAGCATGACGGAAAAGGACCTGTTCAACGAATTTTTGTGATACGCGGTGTGGTAGTTCAGCAGCGCTCCAGGATCCGGAAAGCTGCTTTGCAAGATTGCTTGCCTCGCCGGCAGTGGGAAGCTTGAACCGGGAAAGCTCGTACTTTGAGAATGTTGTATAGTAGACGATGTCGGTGGGATAATCCTTGGGAAGTCCCATGGCCCGCACCTCGTCGGCGAAGCCAAGTCGCCTGTAGTGCTCCATTGTGCGGGCTTGTGTCGCGTTTGCCTGCGGATTAAATGCCGTCGTCTCATCCTGATCGAACAAGATGACCGATACACCCCGTCTTCCGAGTTCGTTAGCCAGCATCAGGCCGGCGGGGCCCCCTCCGACAATAATGACATCCGCGTTCATTGTCGTCCTTCACCGTTCAGGTTTCGCTCTATTTGATAAGGATTTCCAACCATCCGACGATTTTAACAAACCATGTGAGCCGCCCAGTTTAGCCAACTAAAGAGTGATTGATAATCTAATAAATTGACAATCAAAAAATGCCGGCGGGGTTGCTTCAACTGACATCCGGTCGTACTTCAAGCCCAAATTCTCTACTGCCCAAATTCCTTACTGGAATGACGGAGAATTCCCATGAGCTTTTCCTGACCCGGTGTTAGTTCCCGGTCGGTAAGATAGGTGATGCCAATAGGATTTACCGTGTTGTCCATCTTAATATCGAGATGAACGAGATCGTGTTGCATGAATTCGTGCCGGATAATGGAGTCTGCTAAAATCACGATACAGTCACTCGAACGGGCAAGCGCCTGCAGCAGACCCAATGAAAGCGATTCAGCTCTGACTTTCGGCAGATTATATCCTCGGCGGCGAAATTCACTTACAACGAGATCGTAAACGGATGATCCTTTCTCCGGCAGAATCCACTCAAAGGACAAAAGATCTTCAAAAGAAACAGGATTGTTTCTTGTAAGCGGGTGCCCTTCCCGCACAACCAACCGCATGATGTCATAGAAAAGAACTTCGTGGCGCAATCCCTTGGTTTCGCTAATGTTCCAGTGGCGACCCACGACGAGATCAATATTGCGGTTTTTCAACTCCTGCATGAGATCTTCATAAGAAGCTTCCATGACGGTGAAGTTCAGACCCGGTTCGGTTCTCAGAACGATTCCGAGCGCATGCGCCAATATCCCCGACAGGGCCACAGGCATGGCGCCAATGCGAACGCTGCCGATAGAGCCCTCGCGATAATTGTCTAATTCCTGCTGAATAGTGTGCATCTCGCCAACAATGGCTTCCGCCCGGTCCAGGAAAAGCCGACCGTATCGTGTAACTTCGGTCCCCTTATGTGTCCTGTTGAAAATCCTGTATCCCAATCGATCCTCAAGATCACGAAGGGTCCGGGTAACGGCCGGCTGCGTGATATTCATTGATTTGGCCGCCGCAAGAATACTTCCTTCTTGCATGACCGTGATCGCGACCTTGATCTCACGCATTTTAATGACGTCAATCAGATCCATGACTGTCCGA
>JANQOC010000264.1 GCA_028279265.1 Hyphomicrobiales bacterium | reverse complement strand
ATGTCTGGCCTGCATCGATCATTTTGGTTTCGATGCCGATATCTCTTTCGGCGATGTGTGGCTGTATGAGCTGCGCGATCATCCGGTTAAGCACAGCTGCGTGGTAATTCGCAGCCGGCGAGCTGAAGAAATCTACCAGCGGGCTGTAGAGGATGAATTCATCAATTCGGAGAATATAACTTCAACAATGATTTTGGACGGACAATCGAGAATTGCACCGACTCACTATGACATTTCCGCGCGGGCCAAGGCGGCGAAGCTGCTGGGAATGAAAGTACCGGACAAACTCAACCAGTCAACATCTTGGATCAAAACAATTTCTGCGTTTTTGGGGTTGGTCAATATGCAGCTCAGTGAAAGCCGATACGCACGCTTCATATTGCGGGCTCCCCGGCCACTTATTCGCGGCTATCTCTATTTCAAAAAGGGATTGGAGACACTGGCGTGAGCAAAAAAATCGCTATAATTGGCGCAACAATCAGCGGCAATCACGGCGCTGAAGCGATGCTGAGCGCGACAATCGGAAGAATCCGTGAACTGCAACCTGATGCGAGCTTCGTTGTATTCAGCTACCTGGCGAAAAAAGATCGTGAAATTACAAAGGATAAGAACCTGGTTGTCATTGATGGATCACCGATAAAGTTGGTTTTCAGCCTTTTGCCGTTCACCATAATTTTCGCTTTCCTCAATTTCATCGGCTTTGATGCGGGCAAAAGAATTTGTCCTCGCAGCGTTCGATTGCTTTCCCAGTGCGATCTGCTTATCGACCTGGCAGGGGTATCCTTCATTGATGGGCGAGAGAAGTTCCTCCCATTCAACATTCTCACTCTGGCGCCGGCTTTTTTTCTCAAAGTTCCGGTCGTTAAATTCTCACAGGCGATGGGACCGTTTCGTAATCCGCTAAACTTTTTCACGGCAAAGCATATTCTTTCGCGCTGTGAACGCCTGTTCGCCCGAGGTGAGCAGACGGCTGCCAATCTCAGCAATCTTCCCTTATCCAGGAACAGCTGGCAAATGGCCGGAGACCTGGCTTTTCTCCTGAGGGATGAAGATCGGCTGACAGAGCACGGAATGCTGGCCAGTCAACAGATTCTGGACGGCATCGGGAAGCTCCGGAATTCACGAAATAAAATCATTGGCATTTGTCCGAGCTCTGTGGTCGCCGGAAAAGCCGGAGATGACTATACACGAGAAATGGCACAAATCGTGGAGCGCTTGGTCGGCCAAGGTTTTGGTATCGTCTTGTTTCCCAATGCGACTCGGGAAGATCACATGGACCGCTTGTTCAACAACGATCTGCCTATTCTTAAAAATATCCGGGACAATGTGTCTGACGCGGCGCGTCAATATCTCATTACGGTCGAACAGGATATCTATGCTAACGACATTCGTATGATTATTGCCCAATGCGAAACTGTAATCGTTTCACGATTTCATGCCATGGTTATGGCTCTCAGTGTCGGAATTCCTCCCATAGTTGTCGGTTGGAGCCACAAATATGTGGAAGTCATGAAGCAGTTTGAAATGGAAAATAGTGTTTCAGACTTTGAAGCCATGAATGCAGGACAAATCCTTGCCGCTGTTACGGAGTCCGTTCAAAACAAAAAAGCATTAAGCAACAGAATTTTAGAGAAATTGCCGGAAATCGTTAGGAGTTCACAAACTCAGATTGATTTTGTCTCCGGGATGCTGAGCCATGAGCGGTCCTAGATTGAAACAAAAATCCATGCTCCTCTTGAAGTGGATTTGGCTCGCCCTGATACTCGGATGCGTCACTTACCTGTTGATACAACACCAGGATAACTCCACTTTTTATCTGCGCGAAATCGACTTTGTTCAATTCATTGCCAGTTTGTCGCTGATTGCCGTTTCGAAATTTTTCATGACGTATACCGCCTATCGCGCCTTGAAGAACTTTGATGAACATGCAGCGACCCTGGCGTTTGCGTTCTATGCCTACAACATTTCACAGTTGCCCAAATACATTCCAGGTACGCTCTGGCAGCACGCCAACCGTCTCATCATTTACACACGAAATGGGATTAACAGACGTGCGGCCTTGAGCAGCATTGCGTACGAGAATTTCTGGTTGCTCGTGACATCATTTTCATTGGGCCTGCTGACGTTAGTCGTTTTTGATCAGCATCTGTTATTCACGACTTCTGAGATTGTCGGCAGTCAGTGGCACTGGATTTGGGTTGTGTTGGGGATGTTCTTTCTGGCTGGAATTGTAATAGCGATCCGCTCTCCTACCCTGCGGGTTGCGGGACGCAATCTTATCTTTCGATTAATTACCCCCGATTATTTCCTTATAGGATCTTTGCTGGCCGTTTGGCTCTGTCTCGGACTGTCGGTCTATGTCCTACTGAACACGCAACAATTATCGATTCTATCGATGTTCTATGTCTGTGGTTTGTTCGCATTTGCATATGGATGCGGATTTTTAGTGCTAATTGCACCAGCCGGGCTCGGCATCAGGGAAGGTATTCTTGTCATGGGCTTATTACCATTAGCTTTCAGCCCAGCAGCTTTGGAGCTTGCGCTTCTGCTGTCCCTTCACAGACTGCTCTACCTGATCACCGATGTCATCTTCTCGGGATTGGCTGTCCTGTCGCAACGACGACAGGACGCCGTGACAGCCGGTCAATAAGACTGCTGCGTCTTTCCTTTATACTGTCGCGCCCTCATCGCCTTTCTCTGCTTGTTCCACTGCGAAGACGAAACGGCGGCGGCATCGTTCAAATTGTCGTCGCGCAGTTTTTCAAGGTCTTTTGAACTCAATCTGTCTGCCTGCTCGTTGAGATAGGTGGCATTCGATTCCAATAATCGTTTGGCTTCTTTCACCTGCCCCTTGTCGCGCAGGGAAACAGCTTTTTCATTGGCCTCGATAGCAATCTGGCGGACAACGGAAGTCATCACCTTCCGGTCTATGCTTTTCTCTGCACGATCACGGGACTCGGTATACTCCGCATGGACATCGCTCTGGAATCGGGAAACCCGCTTGTCGGCCATATTCTTGTAGCGTGTAGAGACCTTGGCAACGATCTGTCTTCCCGCCGTGTGCTGCCCGTCCTGTTCGAACTCCACAACCACTCTCTTGGTTTGTTTCCCATAGAGCTGGTTCAACTTGAAGGTCAGTTTGTTGCCGCGTACGTTTGAATTTCGACCCAGGCTGCGCACCGGGCGATAACCGTGTTCGAACTCAATGATGATTTCAATCTGCTGAGCGACCACGGAGAGCACATCTCCGAACTCGCTGTTGAATATGGATACGAGATCTTCCGGGTGCTCAACAAAGGCATGGTTGCCGTCGCTGCTGAACGCGAGCTTGGTCATCAGGTCCTCGTTGAACCCAAGCCCCAGGCCAATGGTCGTTATGGCGACGCCTTTTTCCGCTGCCTTTTCCCCAAGCCGGGCGATTTGGCCGGGATTTCGAGGACCGACATTCGCCAGCCCGTCTGACAACAGAATAACCCGGTTGACTTGTTCCAGATCCAGATATTTCTCGACCTGATACAGACCCTGTTCGACCCCGGCATAAAGGGCCGTTCGGCCATCTGCCCGGAAACGTCTGATCTTTTCAGCCGCCCGTTTGAATCTTATTCTTTGGGTTGCCGGTATGACGACATCGACATTGTGATTGTAAGCCACGACGGAAAGGACATCCTCCCGGCCCAAACGATTAAGCGCCATAATCGCGGCCTGTTTCGCCTGATCCAGTTTGGCGCCCCTCATAGAGCCGGACTTATCGACAACAAGGGCCACATTGACCGGAACCCTGGATTCGATCTCCTGGAATGGCAGGCCTTCCAAATTGATTGTGAGATAAGATTTCTGCTTGGTTCCCTTGAGAATGACGGGTTGTGCGAGTTGTGTTTCAATTCGAACCTGCTCACCGGCCGTTACCGGGGGAGTAACTCCAAAAATCAATGTTAAAGAAAAAGCAAATATAAGAAATATTCCACGCATCGGGCTCTCTCCAATTGTCCTAATCCTTGGAAAATTGGGGGGCAAGTTGGACCAAACAGCGGTGAAATTACGGCCATTCTATAGAGATAGTAGCGCTATAGAGACAATAGCGGTTTGCCGTTCGTACAATTGGGCGGCAAAGGAGGAATTCTTGTTCCTTATCAGGGGACTATTTCTGCAGAGCGATCTCGAAGTGGTCGTACACCTTCTCGGAAATCTTGCGAATTTCGTCCCGTTCACCTTCGGTTGCAACGGCCACACCAAATTCGGGCTCATACCAGTAGTAACAGCCAATATTTCCCTTTTGCCAAAACCGGTAATCGACTTCCTTCTTGTCCGGATTATCGCCAAGAAATACGGTCAATCGTCGGCCATCGGCATTCTGATACATGAACTGGGCTCCTGCTTTACCTTCAATTGGCAATACGCGTCCGCCGATGATGGTCCATCCGAATGCGGTTAAATCCGGTGTCAGCAGTTTCCGGCCGAACCGTTTGGAGATCCAGCGCAGGCTCTCTCCTTCCTGTTTGGCGCGGACTTCGACGGGCCGCCCCCGATCCGGAACAAACACCGCATGGGCACTGACCGCCTGAGTGGCCAGGGCCGGCCATTTCTGTGCACTTGCTTCTTGAGAGGTCTGTTCCGGATTATTCAAACTATATTGCGAGATCATCCAGCCACCCGCACCGCCGGCCAGGAATATGAGAAGGCTCGCCGCAATCCGTGACCATTGCCTGATCTGATTCTTGGCCGACCTATTCTTTAACTCTGCATCCAGCTGGCCGGACATGGGTTCCTGGAGAACGGGATCAAAATGTTGACGGAGAAGATCGCCTTGTAACTTCCAGTTTTCAACCAGCGCCTTGTCTTCAGGATTCGCG
>JANQOC010000249.1 GCA_028279265.1 Hyphomicrobiales bacterium | reverse complement strand
TCCGGAAAATGTACAGCATCCGGTGACCCCGATCTGTGATGCGGCCCGCGAGGTTCTTGCCGTGGAAGACTACGACCCGTTGCCTGTACTCTCGAACGGGCAACCGCCAAACCATACTCGGGTTCGAAAATATGCACATGCAGGTTTTTCTCCGCGACGCATGAAAATCCTCGAACCCTATATTCGCCGACGTGTCGAAACTCTGATCGATGAGATGGTTGCCAAAGGCTCTCCGGCGGATTTCGTTGAAGCCGTTGAGTCTTCGCTGTCAGGGGAAACCATTTACCGCTTTGTCGGCTTTCCCGAAGAGGATGACTTAACTATCAAGAATTGGTCGGCGAACCGACTTGCCTTTACCTGGGGGAAATCATCTGAGGATGAGCAAGTACTGATCGCGGAAAACATGCTGGCTTACTGGCGCTATTGTGCGGCCTTTGTCGACAGGAGGCTAACCGAACCTGCAGATGATTTCACGTCTGAACTCCTTGAGGTTCACAAATCCAATCCGGAAGAGCTGCAAGTCCGCGAAATAGTTTCCATAATCTACGGCCTCTCCTTTGCCGGTTATGAGATCGTCATCAATCTGATGAGCAATTGCCTGATCAATCTTCTCTCCAACCGCAATTACTGGGAGAATATTTGCAAGGACCCCGCACTGATCCCCGATGCAATTACAGAGGTCATACGCTTTGATTCACCACAGACCGGCTGGCGCCGCCTGGCTCTGGAAGACACTGAGATCGCAGGATACAAGGTCCCTGCCGGGACCGAGTTATTTCTCTCACTTGCATCAGCCAATCATGATGAAGATGTCTTCGAAAAACCGGAAGTCATTGACATTTTCCGGAAAAATGCACGGGCGCATATTTCATTCGGCAAAGGCATTCATTTCTGCCTGGGGAACAGGCTGGCAACTTTGCAGGCAAAGATTGTTCTTGAAACGCTGGCAGAACGCCTTCCGGAATTGAATCTCACCGAAAATCAGAATTTCAGTTTTTATCCCAACATCACGTTGCGGGGCCCTGACGAGCTTTGGCTGGCATGGTGAGAACTGCCAACGGAATGAATTTCGGCACCGCAGGAATAAACACTGTAATGGCTAACAGACTTTAAAAAGCCGGGACCATATTAAATTCCGGAACCATTTTTCAAAGCTGGGATCAAAGATATTTGAGGAGTTTAAGTTATGGCCAATACCGGAGCGGCAGACGAACCTCTGCCACAATCCGCCTTTCGCCGCTATTTGAAAACCGGTGTAACCGGGCACAATCGGGCGAAAGCCGAACAGGGTTACATTCTTTTCTCCCCGCTTGCAAACCTCAACAAAACTTTCATCATCAATATGGATGGTGAAGTTGTTCACGAATGGACTCACGATACGGCCGTCGGGCTCTATGGCTATTTGGCCGACAACGGTAATTTGTTCATGGGGGCAAAAATGCAGGATGACACCTGGGACATCTTCGGTATCTGGCCGGCTTTCAAGGGCGGGGAAATCAGAGAAGTTACCCCCGACGGCAAAATCATCTGGAGCCACCAGGATGAGTTTCACCACCATGATCAGCGCCGCATGCCCCATGGAGGCGCTCTGTATTTATCCCTCGAAAAGGTTCCAGAAGCCCTGGCTTCGGAAGTCCGGGGCGGGCACCCGGCACCAACCGGGCCCGATATGTATGCCGATGTTATCAAGGAAGTGGATCAAAACGGAGAGCTGATCTGGCAGTGGCGCGCCATTGAACATCTGGACCCCCGGGAAGACTTTCTGTCTGAAAGCGAACCGCGTTGGGAGTGGTCACATGGAAATACCATTGCACCGGTGGATGGTGAACGGGTTATTGTTTCATTCCGCTCAATACATACCGTCGCGATTATTGAGAAAGCAAGCGGCAAGTTTCTCTGGAAATATCGCGATCCCATGATGGGGGGGCAGCATGATTCTCATATGCTGCCGAATGGCAACGTTCTTATCTATGATAATGGGACGCAACGCATGGCCATGGGAACCTTGCCTTCCAGCCGCGTCATAGAAGTCAATCCGGAAACCGACAAAATCGAATGGGTTTATGAAGACAAGCCGCCATTTGCCTTTTATAGCCAGCAGATTTCAGGCGCCTCTAGGCTGCCTGGTGGAAATACGCTCATTTGCGAGGGAGTTCGGGGAAGACTATTCCAGGTGACACCTGATGGTGAGGTCGTCTGGGAATATATTTCACCTTACTTCGGACCTAATGTTTTCAATTATGAAATAAATATGGTATTTCGCGCGTTCTTCTATACAAAAGATCAACTGCCTTGGTTGGCGTAGAAGCCACGCGGAATTTCCCCGAACAAGATTCCAGGAAAAAGACTGTAAGTTTTACTCAGCTCAGAACGATTTGCTATGTCAAAAATCAAAAATATCCTCTTTATTATGGCCGACCAACTGAGATGGGATTATCTCTCCTGCTACGGTCACCCGCATCTGGAAACCCCGCATATCGACAAGCTCGCTGAAAAAGGCGTGCGTTTCGACCGCACTTATGTGCAGTCGCCCGTCTGCGGTCCGTCCCGCGCCTCCTTTTACACCGGCAGAACCGCTTTCAGTCACGGCTCAACCTGGAACCGCATCCCGTTGCCCATCGGAGAATTGACCGTTGGCGACTATCTGCAACCTCTCGGCGTCCGCACGGCTGCCATCGGGAAAACGCATCTGGTGCCCGATGCCGAAGGCATGGCAAGGCTGGGACTCAATCAATCGACCGAAATCGGCTGCATTGTCAGCCAGTCCGGCTTTGATCCCTATGAACGGGACGATGGCCTGCATCCAACGCCGCTGCTGCGTCTCAAGGGCGGCAAGCTACGATACAATGACTGGTTACGGGAACAGGGCTATGAAGGCGAGAATCCATGGAATGATTATGCCAATGCGGCGGAAGGCCCTGATGGAGAAATTCTTTCGGGATGGCATCTGAAAAACTCCAATCTTCCGGCACGGGTCAAAGAAGAGCATTCGGAAAC
>JANQOC010000235.1 GCA_028279265.1 Hyphomicrobiales bacterium | reverse complement strand
GGACGGCCGCCGAGTGAGGGCAGAATTTTCCCCCGACCCGGAAATATTTTTACCTCTACAATGTTTCCAATATGCGGGAAAAAACAGAATACGATGATTTGTTTCACAATTAAATTCGAACCGGTCTGGCACGTAAATTGAGTTTATCAAGGACAATTATTTTCTGAATTTTGTTTACTTATTTTTCTGCAAAGGATTTGGGACATGGGAATTTTTGGGGCGATGACCACGGCCATTACCGGCCTGCAGGCCCAGTCAACGGCACTTGAGCACATATCAAACAATATCGCCAATTCGCAGACCGTCGGTTTCAAGCGGACGGAAACCAGTTTTCTCGAACTCGTTCCCGACAGCCGCGCCCGCAACCAGGCTTTGGGTGTTGTCCAGGCCGTATCCCGCCCCACAAATGACGTTAATGGCGACATTGGTGCGAGTGATCTGGCGACCCATGTGGCCATTAATGGTGACGGATATTTCATCGTCGGCGAACAGATCGGCACCACAGATGGTAACCTGTTATTCAACGATGAAGATCTCTATACGCGTCGAGGGGATTTCGAACTCGATCGCTTTGGTAATCTCGTCAACGGTGCGGGCTATTATCTGAAAGGGCTGAATGTCGATCCGGTAACCGGTAACGTTATTAGCAGTTTACCCGAGGTGATCACGGTAACCAGCGATTTTCTGCCCGCTGAGGCGACGACGACGATCGACTACCGGGCGAACCTGCCGCAAATCCCGTTCTCAAACGCTTATGATCCGGCCGTCGCGGGTAGTGAGCTCCTGAATCCCCTGGACTTTGCTCAGGATCCCACAACGATCAACGGGACTGTCGCGGATCGATACATTTCCGCCGATGACGCAAATACTTTTATTGATCAGTCTCTGTCCGGTGGTGCCATTACAACATTTGATGCTGCCGGCCAGGCCCTGAATGTGCAGTTCCGCTGGGCAAAATTCGATAATGGCGGAACCGAAACATGGAACCTGTTTTACCTTGAAGACAGCGGTGCCACCGGTACCGACCCCATGTGGCGCAATGCCGGGCAGGAATATATTTTTGGAGCTGATGGTCAGCTCAATCCGGCGGTGAGTACGCTCACGGTAAATGCGTTGACCATAGATGGCACAAATTTGGGGAACATCGTCATTGACCATGGGACCCAGGGACTGACCCAATTTGCCGATCCCAACGGTCAGGCCCAGATACTTGAGCTTTCCCAGGACGGATTTTCAGCCGGGGAATTGACCAATATCGTGATTTCGGACGCAGGCAGGGTTGTCGCCTCCTATTCCAACGGACGCTCGATCGATCTGGCACAGATAGAACTCGCTGCGTTTAATGCCGATGGCTTTCTCGAGAAACTTGACGGTTCCGCCTTCCGGGCAACCCAGGAATCCGGGGCGGCGGTTCTCGGTGGAAACGGCACACTAGTGGGCTCGTCCCTTGAATCCTCCAATGCGGATATTGCCGATGAGTTCACCAAGTTGATTGTGACCCAGCAGGCTTATGCAGCCAATACGCGCATTATCTCAACGGGGGATGAAATGATTCAGGAGGTTTTGAACATGATCCGATAAAGCCAACGCGTTTGACGCCGTGATCCGTGTGACGATCAGCCATTCCCGCTCATGGCGGTTTCGCCCCCATAAAACCCGGCAATTATTGCCGCATTCGGCAAGAATTTCCCAAACTAATGTTTCTAGAAAAATAGAATATTTCTTATCTACTTGAAATTATGAAGAAAAATAATTGGCCCTCCCTTTGCTTTGTTGTTTCCGAGTCTTGCCGACTTTTCAGGCAAGTTTGGGGAAATCTTCGTTTGGGGGACAGTTATATGGGTATTTTTGGTGCCATGACGACGGCCATTACCGGTCTGCAGTCACAATCCACGGCTTTGGAGCACATTTCGAACAACATCGCGAACTCGCAGACCATCGGTTACAAGCGAACCGACACAAGTTTCACCGAGCTGGTACCGGACAGCCCCGCCAAACAACAGGCCCTTGGTGTGGTCCAGGCTTTTTCCCGGCCCACAAACAATGTCCAGGGGGATATTTCCAACAGCGATATTGCCACTTATGTGGCCATCAACGGCGATGGCTATTTCATTGTCGGCGAACAATCCGGTACGACCGACGGTACGCCGATTTTTTCCGATGAAGATCTTTACACCCGCCGGGGCGACTTTGAGCTCGACCGAAACGGCAATCTGGTGAACGGGGCCGGCTACTACCTCAAAGGATTGGCGGTTGATCCGGTTACCGGGAACACGACCGGTAGTCTGCCGGAGGTTATCACCATTTCCAACGATTTCCTGCCAGCCGAGGCAACCACAAGTATCGACTATCGGGCGAACCTGGCGCGCATACCCTTTACCGCTTCTTACGATCCCGATGTCGTGGACAGTGAACTGCTGAATCCTGCGGATTTCACCCAGGACCCGACGACGGATAACGGCACCGTCGCTGACCAGTATATCTCTGCGGATGACGCCGATACCTTTATTTCCCAATCGATTTCCGGCGGCGCCATCACGACATTCGATTCCGCTGGTCAGGCCCTGAACGTCCAGTTCCGCTGGGCGAAAATCGACAGTGCCGATGATGAGTGGAACATGTTCTATCTCGAGGACAGCGGTGCCACAGGCACGGATCCCATGTGGAGAAACATCGGGACCGAATATGATTTTGGTGCTGACGGTCAGCTCGAAACGGCTGTCAACTCGGTCACGATCACCGGATTTACCATCGACGGAATAAATCTCGGAAACATTACCATCAATCACGGGACACAGGGTGTCACCCAGTTTGCGGATTCCAACGGTCAGGCAAATGTGACGGAGCTCATACAGGACGGATTTGCCGCCGGCGAGCTCACGGGTATTTCCATATCGGACCCGGGCCGGGTTGTGGTTTCATATACCAATGGTCGCTCCGTTGATGTCGCACAGGTCATGCTCGCCAGTTTCAACGCTGACGGCTTCCTCTCGAAAATTGACGGCAGCGCCTTTCGGGCAACCCAGGAATCGGGCGAGCCCGTTCTTGGCGGACAGGGGAACATGGTGGGTTCATCGCTGGAATCGTCGAATACCGACATTGCCGATGAGTTCACAAAGCTGATTGTGACGCAGCAGGCCTATGCTGCAAACACGCGGATTATCTCCACAAGTGATGAGATGATTCAAGAAGCACTGAATATGATCAGGTAAGTGAGGTGGGAGTTTAATTTGGGAAGTGCGGCCGTGCGTTCAGTTCAAAGTCAGTAGCCGCACTTCTCTTTTAGGATTGAACGCATGGGACTGACACAGGTCATTAATGTCGCGAACACCGGACTTTCGGCCACGGAAGCCGGACTGGAAATCATTGCCCGCAATGTCGCCAATGCGGATACGCCCGGCTATACGCGGAAATCCCAGGACCTTCACAGTCTTGTTGCCGACGGGCAGTCCATGGGGGTGCGAATTGGCGATGTCACCCGCGTCGTCAATGAGTTTTTGCAAACGGAACTCAGGGGAGAGATCTCCAATCTCTCGTCTTTGAACACGAAGAAGCAATTTGTCGATCGCCTGGATGAGCTGTTTGGCCAGCCCGGCGGCGCCAATGCCCTGGATACGATCCTCAATAATTTCACCGATGCCATCCAGCAGCTTACAACCTCGCCCGACGATTTCACCGTACGTCAGACTGCGGTGGCGGATGCCCAGGGCATAGCCGCGCAATTGCGCACATTGTCCACCGAGATCCAGGATTTACGGCAACTGGCGGAAGACTCCCTCGCCCAGGGCGTCAATGAAGTCAATGACGTCTTGTCGCAACTTGAAACACTTAATACTCAACTTACCGATTTCGCCCACCAGACACCGCCACCGGACATTCTTGACGAGCGGGACAAATTGCTTGGCCGACTTTCGGAATATATGTCCATCAATGTCCAGACCGACAGTATCGGCCGCGCTACGGTGACATCGTCCAGTGGCAATACACTGTTGCAGGCCCAGGGCGATGCGGTTCATCTGGCCTTTGATCAGCGCGGCATAGTCAACGCCGAGACATTATACAACACCGATGAGAATGAGCGCGGCGTCGGGACCATCAAGCTGATTTCGGGCAGCGGTGGTGAGATCGATCTTATCCAGCAGGGATCCATGAATTCAGGGCGTCTCGGAGCCCTGATCGAGATGCGCGACGACATTCTTGTGGAAGCCCAGACGCAACTGGATGAGCTTGCCCACAATCTGGCCCTGGCGCTTTCGACGCGCGATGCCGTCGGAACGGCAGCCACGTCCGGTGCACAGGAAGGCTTCGAAGTCGATCTGACCGGGCTGCAGGCCGGGAACCAGATAACTGTAAACTACACAGAGGGCGGCACGGAAAAAACGCTGACAATCGTTCGCGTCGACGATGCCAGCCAGTTACCTCTGAGCAATGACGTGACGGCCGACCCCAACGACACGGTACTGGGGGTTGATTTCTCCGGCGGCACGGCCGGAATTGTCGCGGCCATCCAAACAGCATTGGGTGGCGACCTGACGGTTTCCAATCCAAGCGGCGAAGTTCTACGAATTCTCGATGACGGGGCTGCAGGAAATACGGACGTCAACTCTCTCTCTGCCGGTATCACCGTCACGGCGCTTCAGGATGACGGAACAGCCTTGCCGCTCTTCACCGATGGCGGCCTTGCCTATACCGGAAGTCTTGACGGAGGATCACAGAAGCTCGGCTTCGCTGCACGTATCGATGTCAATGCCCTCATTGTTGCCGACAACGAACTCCTGGTCCGTTACCAAAGCTCCCCGGAAACACCGATCGGCGATCCCGACAGGCCCCTGGATCTCCTGAACCGGCTGACCGAGCGGCAGATGACCTTTGATCCGGATGCCGGGATCGGACAGAGTTCGCGTCCCTACACCGGCGCTGTCGCCAACTATGGCATTCAGATCGTCTCTTTCCAGGGCGCGCAGGCGGAACAGATTACCCGTGAATACGGGACCCAGGAAATCGTCACGTTCACACTGCAAGACAGATATGACAGTTCCGTCGGCGTCAATGTCGACCAGGAACTCTCCGACCTGATTACGTTACAGAATGCTTACGCAGCTAATGCACGGATTATTCAGACCGCGAGTGATCTCATGCAACTGCTCTTACAGCTCTAGAGGTGATTTATGGCTTTGCCTCCTTTAAATGCGACCTTTAATCTCGACAGGAGCCTCATTCAGGCCCGTGATCTCATGTCGGACCTGCAGCGGCAACTCGCGACCGGCAAAACCTCCACGTCTTACGGGGGGCTGGGCAATGAGCGGGTTCTTTCCCTGAGTTTCAGATCCGAGATCAGCCAGATCGACGGATTTCAATCCTCCATTTCACAGACGCAAATTCGCCTGGACCTCACCCACTCCTCGGTCAACCGCCTGCGTGATATTGCGCTGGATATCAAGTCCGAAGCGCTAGGCAGCACCATTGAAACTGATTTCACAAATCAGACTACATTTCAGGCAACGGCTGATGCGCGTCTCTCCGAGGTCTTGTCGATCCTGAACACGGATGTTGCCGGGCGACACCTTTTCGGCGGCAGGGTCACGGATCAAAACCCGGTTCTGACATCATCGCAAATCCTTGACGGGGTTGGCGGGGCCGACGGCTTTCGCACGATCGCCAATGAACGCCAGCTCGCCGATCTCGGGGCCGACGATCGCGGAAGGCTTGTGGTAGCAAGTGCGACGACAGATAGTGTTCAGCTCAGCGAAGACATCGCCGGACATCCTTTCGGATTCAAGCTATCGGCGGTAACGTCGGGTCTGTCGGGAACGACAGTTAGCGGTCCATCGGGCTCGCCATCCTCGATTGACGTCCAGTTTTCATCGACACTTCCGACGGATGGGGAAACGATCCGGTTTACTCTGGACTTGCCCGATGGGACGACTTCGGAGATTGAGCTGGTGGCACGGGCAACCGGACCTGTCGAAGCGGGTGAGTTTCTCATAGGCGCGGATGAAGATGCTACGGCAACTAATTTTTCAACGGCTCTGGGTGACGCCCTGGAGTTTGCCGGGCAGTCCGAGTTGCGTGCGGCCTCCCTGTTCGCCGCAGCGGATAACTTCTTTGATTTTGATCCTTCGACGCCGCCGCAACGCGTTGTCGGGCCGGGATTTACAACGGCGACAAGCCTCGTTGATGCAACTGCAGCGGATACGGTGTTCTGGTACCAGGGGGAAGTGTCGGATGATCCGGCCCGGGAGAGCGCTGTGGTGCGTATCGACGACGCGGTCACCGTCAACCACGGAGCCCGGGCCAATGAGGATGCCTTCAAATCGCTGGTCAAGCAGTTGGCTGTCCTGACCACCGATACATTTGACATGGAGATCCAGGAAGACCGGGATCGCTACCGCGAAATGAGCGAGCGCATCAATGTCAATCTGGGTTTTGGTGATGGCAGTCAATCGTTCGACAATGTCATTGCCGAGTTTACGGTTATTCAGGCAACCCTCAATGCCGCGGAGGAACGTCATCAGGCGAGTAAAGAACTGCTCGGCGGATTTGTCTCCGACGTCGAAGATGCTGACATTTACGAGGTCAGCGCTGAGCTACTTTCGCTGGAAACACGGCTGCAGGCAAGCCTCAGGGTTACGGCCTCCCTCGGTCAGATCTCCCTCGTCAATTTCCTTTAGATTGAAGCTGGTCTGCCAGATTATCTTTACAAATAGATCATGCAAAAGCGCGGGTCGCAACAATAGACCCGGCTGGCAAACGGCATCCTATGTGCAGGCAAAATAAAACCGCCTGACAGGAATTTGCAGGCGGTCTTATTTTTATCAGAGATGGTGCGACTTATTTTTCAGCGCCGTCATGAAGTCCGGCAGCGAGTTCCCGATTGATGTTGATCAGAGAACCGAGTTTTTCCGGTTTCGGATCCGCCTGGATATCGATCGTGTGGTTCAGAACAAATACGCCCAGGGAGGCAACATTATTCTTGATATCGATCGGCAGGGGATTTTCGGCGTCGGAAAT
>JANQOC010000234.1 GCA_028279265.1 Hyphomicrobiales bacterium | reverse complement strand
ACAATGACAGCGGCGGCAGCAGAAAGCCGTGGATATTCTTTGCCGCTTCAAGGGGCTGCACGGGGGCCGCATTTCGTCGCCGCCGGCGCCGCGGCTTGGCCGGAACCGCTTCGGGCACGTCCGCAACGTCCAGGGGCTTTTGCGGAAAATCTTCGAGTTCCGGTTCAATTCGACCGAGGGCATCGCGAATGGAAAAAGACCGCCGGGGAGGCGCCGCATTGTTTCCGTGATCCGGTCGGATACCTTTGGGTATCGGAGTGTGATCGTCCCACTCATCCAGATGGGCTTCGGCCATATGAGCCTGCACATGGGCCTGGGTAACAGGTCGTGGATCGGCACGCATATCAGCTCGCAGTGGTGGCGGTTCCACGGGCTCAGCGACAACTTCTCGTTGCGATCGAAGCCTTTCACGTAAAGTGCGACCTGATTTAGGACGACTGCGCTCGGCGCGCGGCTTTCGGGTGAACATATAATTCAGAATGTAAGACAGACCCGACCGAGTCGATTTCCTGAGAGCTGATTCCCTGTCGGGCAACAGCACCCGGATATCCTTGAGCCGCAGTCCGGTTGCCTGTCGCAGGAACAGCAGCCCGGCCAGGGAGGTCAGGACCATGTAGGTTTTCTGGTTGGCATAACCGGATCTGGATCCCAGTATCCCGTGTATCCAGTCAATGATCATTTCACCGATGGTGCCGCCATATCCGTTCGGCAGCGGCCATGAGGCAAGTTTTGGCAGACCGGTCATGGCGGCAGCGAGCGCCAGGACCGCCAGGGGCCAGAACAGGAAAAACAGGCGCCCGCGCTCCACGATCATGCCGGTCATCATCTGTACACCCCATATGGCCGGGATGGCGAAGGCGATAATCGCGCCGAAACCGAGGAACTGAAACAGCAGATCCGAGAGAATGGCACCGCCGACCCCCAGCAGATTTGTCGGCGACTGATTGGTTGCGTGGGAGAAGCTCGGATCATTGATCGACCAGGTCAAAAGGGACAGCCAGCCGGCAAGCGCGAGCACAAACAGGACGAATCCGAAGAACTGTCGCAGAAACAGGCGCAGGCCGGCCTCCGCTTCTTCAGACAACAGGCGATCGGAATGTCTGTCTGCTTTTGAAAGAGCCATTAAGATTGCTTTAAGCCAAGGCTCTTAACAATTCGTTTCAAAGCATTTTCTGTTGTTGCGAGGTCCTGAACCAGGGCAATTCTGACATAATCCGGGGAATCCCCTTTCTCCGCCGCCGTACCCTGTGCCAAATAGGCCCCGGGAATGGTTTTTATACCACATTCTTCCCAGATTCTGACCACGGCCTGCTCGCTGCCGCCAAGCTCGCGCATATTCAGCCACAGGAAAAAGCCGCCTTCCGGCCGGGAATAGTCGAAATTACGGTCCAGAATAGCGTCCGCGGCATTAAATTTCTCGACATATTGCTGGCGGCTGGCGTCCACATGCGCCTCATCCTGCCAAAGTGCGGTGGAAACATCTTGCAGCGGAACGGGAATCTGAGGACCGGCGACATTTCGAAATTCTGCATAGTCGGCGATGAAATCCGCATCGCCCGCAACGAAACCCGAACGCAGACCCGGGACGTTGGAACGTTTTGACAGGGAGTTGAAAGCGACCACATGGCGGAAGTCCGCCGACCGCTGGCCGCTCACCTCCAGGGAACCAAGCGGCGGGGTTCGGGTATAGACCTCGGAATAGCATTCATCGGCAAAAATCATGAAGTCATGTTTTTCCGCCAGTTCGATCAGGCGCGTCCAGTAAGCCGCGTCGGCAACGGCGCCCTGGGGATTTGAAGGGGAACAGAGGAAAAATGCGATGGTCCGCTCCAATACCTGCGCGTCGAGGCTGTCGAGATCCGGCAGAAATCCGCCTTCCCGGGTTGTCGGCAGAAACACCGGCTGGCATTGGGCCGACAAGGCTCCCGCGAGATAACATTGATAAAACGGATTGGGGATCAGGACACAGGGATTGTCGCGGTCCGGTTGTCGCGCCCGCGCCGTGAACACGGCTGAAAACAGACCTTCCCGGGATCCGCTGAGCGGCAGCACATGGGCCGCGGGATCAACTCTCCCCGCCAGCGCCGGATAGCGCTTCATGATCCAGTCGGCAATGGCCTGCTGAAAGTCCCGGGTTCCCCGGATCAGCGGATATTTTCCGAAACCCTGGAGATTGCCGTTGAGCGCATCGGCAACGAGGTCAGGGACACCATGGCGCGGTTCACCGATGGACATGTCAATGGGTTCGAGGCCGGGTTTAATGTCGGCCAGCAGAGCCCGCGTCCGGGCGAAGGGGGAAGAAATCACCGGTTGGGATCGGGATTGGGTTTGGGAAGGGGAATGTGGTGCGCGGGTCATGAGCCGACAGTCTCGATTTGCAGACAGGGGTCTGGATTGGTGTTCCGGGTTTTCCTGATTGTGA
The DNA here is from genome assembly GCA_028279265.1 of Hyphomicrobiales bacterium. Lineage (GTDB taxonomy): Bacteria > Pseudomonadota > Alphaproteobacteria > Rhizobiales > CAYWUX01 > JANQOC01. The sequence continues at coordinate 7,729 of JANQOC010000234.1, read as the reverse complement.
CTTCTCAGAACCTAAGGGCAAACCTGTCCCCATGCCAATAAAAAAACCCGGCACCTGAGTGCCGGGTTTCCACTTGGCTGACCGGGGCCAGCCCTTCTTGGGAGGTAACTATGGAAGCAGTTGTTAGATCGTCTGACTGCCTTGTCCGAATTCGGGATAGGCTTCCAGCCCGATTTCGGCCTTGTCGAGCCCGTCGGTTTCTTCCTCTTCCGACGCCCGGATACCGATGGTGTATTTCAGGATCACCCAGACGAGTGTGCTGGTGACGATCATGAAGGCACCGACGGCGGCAATACCGATCGCCTGGGTAACGAAGTTACCGTCGGGATTGGTAATCGGAACCGCCAGGGTTCCCCAGATGCCTGCGAGCAGGTGGACCGGGATGGCACCGACAACGTCATCGATGCGCATTTTGTCGAGCACGGGAACGGTGAACACGACGATGAGGCCGCCGATACCGCCGATAACGATCGACAGGAGCGGTGACGGTGTCAACGGTTCGGCGGTAATGGCCACCAGGCCGGCAAGGGCGCCGTTCAGGGCCATCGTCAGATCAACCTTGCCGTACAGCAGCTGGTTGAAAATCATCGCGACCATGACACCGGCGGCTGCCGCCAGGTTCGTATTCATAAAGATACGGGAAACCGAGGAAGCATCTTCAAGCGTGCCGAGGGCGAGCTGCGAGCCGCCGTTGAAACCGAACCAGCCGAGCCACAGGATAAAGACACCCAGCGTCGCCAGCGGCATGTTCGAGCCGGGCATCGGGAAGACCTGGCCGTTGGGGCCGTATTTGCCTTTGCGCGCGCCGAGTATGATGGCGCCGGTCAGGGCCGCCCAGCCGCCTGTCGAGTGAACGATGGTCGAACCGGCAAAGTCCAGGAAACCCATGCCGTCCAGGAATCCGGCACCCCATTTCCACGCGCCCTGGATGGGATAGAGAAGCCCGCACAATATGGCGACGAAGATCAGGAACGGCCAGAGTTTGACCCGCTCGGCCAGTGTTCCGGAAACGATGGAAGCGGCCGTGGCACAGAACACCATTTGGAAGAACCAGTCCGATGCGGCGGAATAGTCACCGGCATCCGCACCGGGATCCGGGATCGCTTTCGGCAGGAACGTGCCGATATAGCCGCCGTCAACGCCTTCATACATGACATTGTAGCCGATGGCCCAGTAAACAAGCCCGGCAATGGAAAACAAGGCGATGTTCTTGGTGCATTGCATGGCAACGTTCTTGGTTCGCACCATTCCGGCTTCGAGCATGGCGAACCCGGCGGCCATCCACATCACCAGGAACCCGGCCACGAGAAACAGGAACGTATTAAAAACGTACTTGGAATCCGCGGGTACCGCCTTCGCGGCATCCTGGGCGAGCGCCACATCCGGCACGATTACCGCTGTTGACAAGATTGCTGCCGTCAAGATGAGTGCCACCCCGGCAATTTTTTTCAGATTTATCTTTCTCATTGATTTCAGTCCTAACTATTCAAGTGCTTGAGTATCTGTTTCGCCCGTACGTATCCTGACGGTTTGTTCGACCGGACTGACAAAGATCTTGCCGTCCCCGATCTGCCCGGTTTTCGCGGCATCGGTAATGGCCTGCACCGTCTTTTCGAGAAGGTCTGTCGGAATGACGACCTCTATTTTTACCTTGGGAAGAAAATTGACCGCATATTCGGCCCCACGGTAGATCTCCGTGTGCCCCTTCTGGCGGCCATAGCCTTTGACCTCCGTAACTGTCAGGCCCTGGATACCGAGTCCCGTCAAAGCCTCGCGAACATCATCAAGCTTGAACGGTTTGATGATTGCCGTAACTATTTTCATTGGTAACACCCCTGAATTGATCGACGTCGTGGGAACCGCCCCATGACCGTCATCGACTAGAATGCTGATCACCTTGTGTACCGAGGTGATTTCGCGCCTTATCTATCAAGAGCTGTGCCAATTCGTTAATGAATCGTTAAGCCATTGTTTTAGATTGACAAATCATAATAATTGGAAAATTGGAGAAGTTCGGGCAAACAAAAATTGCCCGCAAAATAATCAAAAAAGATATAATGATTATTTTTTAGGCAATAGAAATTTTGCTTCACCTGTCGTCGCGCAGGCGGATGAGTCCTTCCTGGGCAACGGAGGCCACCAGCACGCCCTCGCGCGTGAACACGCTGCCGCGGCTGAAACCACGGGCATTGTTGGCATTGGGACTGTCCTGGCTGTAGAGCAGCCATTCATCAGCGCGAAAGGGGCGATGAAACCAGATGGAATGGTCGAGGCTGGCCATCATCAGTTGCGGATCGAACATAATGCGTCCGTGGGCAATGAGTGACGTATCGAGAAGCGAGAAATCGGACGCATAGGCCAGCACGCACTGGTGCAGACCCACATCTTCCGGCAGGGTGTCATTGGCCCGCATCCAGATCGCCTGTTTCGGTTCCCGCACTTTCGGCGACATATAACGGGACATATCGACCGGACGCAGTTCGATGGGTCGTTCCCGCTCCCAATATCTGCGAATATTCTCAGGCAGGTTGCCGAAACTTTTCTTGAGCTCGTCTTCGCTCGGGAGCGTTTCGGGCTCTGGCACGTCCGGCATGTCCAGCTGGTGGTCGAAGCCGCCTTCGATCGCGTGAAACGAAACGGACATGGAAAATATCGCTTGGCCATGCTGGATGGCCACGACGCGACGCGTGCTGAAACTCTTGCCGTCACGAATGCGGTCAACTTCGTATATGATGGGAACCTTGGGATCTCCGGGACGCATGAAATAACCATGGAGCGAATGGGCGTTTCGGTCGTCGACGGTTCTTTCCGCAGCCACCAGGGCCTGGCCGATCACCTGCCCGCCGAAAACCCGCTGCCAGCCATTTTGCGGGCTGTCTCCCCGGAACAGATTGTGTTCCAGGTTTTCGAGATCGAGTATGGAAACGAGATCTTTCAGGGCGTTTTGCATTTGAAGGGGTCTCGACTGTATTCGTTTAAATTATTTGAAAAAATAAATTGGGTTCGGGCATGTCTTCGGGCTTCAAAAAAGCGCAACTAACTGTAAAATGAATATACAAGTCTTTCCCATCTAACAATGTCATTGTTTTGAATAGGAGTGGATTTCCGTGAGCCGGTTCGAGGTCGATGTTTATGATGCCGTAATTGTCGGGGGCAGTTTCACCGGTTTGGCCACGGCCGCGGCCCTTTCGGGCAACAGTGACCGGCAGATGAAAATCTGTGTGCTCGATCCCCGCAATTACGAAGATCTGGTCGATCAGGGGCCGAACGGTCGCGCCACGGCTTTGAGCGCTTCTTCCAAGGCCTTTCTCGATGCGCTGGGAATCTGGAGTCACATCGAAGACAAGGTTCAGCCCATAACGAACATCGATATCACCGACAGTTCGCTGGATGTGGTGTTGCGGCCCATCTTTCTGCAGTTCGAAAGCGTGCTGGCCGAGGGCAAGCCTGCCGCCTACATGATCGAGAACCATTATTTGCACAATGCTTTGAGCGCCCGGGTCTCGGTGGATCCCAATATCGACTTCCTGGCGAAGAACCGTGTTGCCGACATGGAAACCGGTGACCATGCCAATACCGTCATCACCGACGGCGGCGAACGGATCAGCGGCAAACTGCTGATTGCCGCCGACGGGCGCAAATCGACCCTGCGCCGGAAGGCGGGCATCAAATCGACGTCCTGGTCCTACAAGCAGTTCGGGATCGTCACCACAATCCGCCATGAAAAGAGCCATCGCGGCCGCGCCGTTCAGCATTTCCTCCCTGCCGGGCCTTTCGCCATTCTTCCCCTTACCGGCGATCGCTGCTCGCTTGTGTGGACCGAGGAACTGCGACGCGGAAAAGAGATCGTAGAGCTTGATGACGACGGATTCCTGACGGAACTGGAACGCCGCTTCGGGCATCAGCTCGGTGCCCTCGAACTTGCCGGACCGCGCTTTGGCATACCGCTGGAAATGCATCTGGCGCGCCAGTTCATCGCGCCAAGGCTTGCCCTGGTCGGCGATGCGGCCCACGGGGTTCACCCCATCGCCGGGCTGGGGCTGAACATCGGTTTTCGCGATGCGGCCGCCCTTACCGAGGTTGTGATCGATGATTTCCGCCTAGGGCTGGATCCCGGTAATTTCACCGGTCTCGAGCGCTACCAGCGCTGGCGTCGGTTCGACAGTGTTTTCTCCGCCCTGGTCATGGACGGTCTCAATCGTCTCTTTTCCAACGATCTGCTTCCGGTACGTACGGTGCGCGATATCGGCCTCGGCCTGGTGAACCGTCTCCCCGCTCTCAAGAAATTCTTCGTCGAAGAAGCCGCCGGCTATTCCGGACAAGTCCCGAAACTGCTCAGAGGTGAACGCCTCTAGCGCGCATGTCTGTCCGCCGGCTTACCGTCACAAACAAGATTCGTCTGATCAGACAATCAAAATTTAAAAGTCGTCATTCACAAGCCGTCATCAAGACGCGTAAAATTTGAGAAAGCGATCCCACATGTCATCTGCGGAATCCGACTCCAACCGATATCCGGTTCAAACTGTCATCCTGGTGGTCATGGCGGGATGCCTGATCGGAATGCTGAGTTTCGGATTGCGGTCCACTTTCGGCCTGTTTCTGGAACCCATCAGTTCCGCCAATGCCTGGCCCCGGGAGACGTTCGCCATTTCCCTGGCCGTACAAAATCTGCTTATCGGCCTCTGCGCGCCCATCTCCGGCGCCATAGCCGACCGACTGGGCGCGCGCAAGGCGCTCACCATCGGGGCCTTGCTCTACGCCGGCGGCATCTGGGGCATCCCCCAATCCGATGCTCCCATTCTGATGATGTTTTTTGCCGGCATCATGGTCGGTGTCGGTGTGTCGTTCACCACGTTTACCGTGTCCCTGTCGGCTATGGTCAAAGTTGTCGGACCCGAGAGGCGTTCATTTGTCCTCGGGCTGGGCACGGCCGTCGGCTCCTTCGGCCAGGTCCTTTTCACACCCCTGGGCCAGGCATTTATCACCAATTACGGCTGGCAGTCGGCTCTCTATATTCTGGCGGCAACGGCACTCGCCATTCTGCCGGCGGCATTCCTGATACCCGCGAGCAGCAGCGTCCAGGAGAGTAAGAGCGAACCAAAGCAATCCATATCTTCGGCACTTACCGAGGCCGCCGGTCACCGGGGATATCTGCTCCTGGTCTCCGGTTTTTTCGTTTGCGGATTTCACGTAGCTTTCATATCCATCCATTTTCCCGCCTTCGTCCAGGATTCAGGCCTTTCCCCGCAAACAGGCGCATTTGCCCTGGCCATTGTCGGCCTGTTCAACATAGTCGGATCTTTTTGTTCGGGCCTGGCGGGACAGCGATGGTCGAAAAAGCGCGGGCTGAGCGTTCTTTATTTTTCCCGCGCCATCGCCATCACGCTTCTAATTCTGGCACCGAAAACCGAGCTTACAATTTACCTGTTTGCCGCTGTCATGGGACTGTTGTGGTTGTCCACCATTCCTCTGACGTCAGGCATCGTCGCGCAGATATTCGGCGTCCGCTACATGGCGACACTGTTCGGTATTGTGCAGCTTTCGCACCAGACCGGGGCATTCATGGGAGCCTGGCTCGGGGGACGTTTTTATGATCTCACCGGCTCCTACGATACGGTCTGGTGGATCGCGGTCGGACTCGGAATTTTTGCCGCACTTGTTCATATCCCGATCAATGAAAAGCCCATAGAACGCTCACCGGATGCACCTTCCAATGTAGGGAACAGATGAGAGTCACCTGAACCGAATAAGGGGCCGCCCCTGGGATGATTCATTCTTTTACAAATAATCGAAATGTTGGATCGGGTTTGTACGATGATGGTGCGACAGACTGCAAACCATTAAAGAGCCCCGGTCTCAACAGGCCCGAGGAGCCCGACCGGTTTCCGCTTATCCGCTAGCCACGATGGCTGCCGCAACAACCGGATCTTCTAGCATGACATAATGATCCGTCGGTACCGAATACAGCATCCATCTCGGATTTTCCGTAAGCTTGTCGCGGATCATTCTGAAACCGCCGCCGTTGGGAAGTGTGTTCCTGGACGCCCAGACAAATGTGCGCGTGGAATGCTCTGGCAGACTGCCGGACTGCAGCGACATATCGTCTGTCAATGTCTTGACCGATTGCGGCGCGAATACAGGGTTATCCGTGTTTGGCGGTGGCGGGGCAATCATTCCGTCGACAACCTTGTAAGGTGCACCCTCCGTGTTTCGCTTGCGGAAATAGTCCAGCGGATTGGCGCTCTCATCAATCGGTGCGAAACTGTCGAGATAGACAATGTGGGAAATCTTTTCCCCCAGCCGTTCCCAGGCCAGTGTGCCTGGAACACCCCCGTAGGAGTGGCAGACGAGCGTCACATCGCTGAGGGCATTGTCTTCGACAACACCGACAACGTCCATCACGTGATCTTCGAGGGAAACATGCGGGCCGCCTTCTTCTTTGCGCGCTCCATGGCCGGTCAAATCCGGTACGAATACGTTGTGGCCCTGGGAGCGCAAAATTTCGGTGACCGGTTCATAAGTAAAACCACCTCCCCACGCACCATGTACCAGGACGATATTACGCCGTTCATCGGCTTTGGTGTTTTCCATGGCCATCATCATAAGACCAACCGCCATTGTCTGAATTTTTGTTCTGGATTTGGAAAGTTCATTTCATTCCCCCTATCAGCCGTATCTTTCAGTCATTAGGTCTGGACCTGAGCAATTGTTCAGACGCGAAACGACAACCGCCCCACCCAGATCGCTGCGCGCCACAGTCCGTCAAGAAATTGAAGGATCCTCTGCCTTCGCCAACAACTTTCCGACGACCTGCGGCAGATGATCCTAGCTGAGAAAGAATTACTATGAAACAGCTAAGTTCAGGTGCGCATTAATTTCGCAATTACTTCAATAATATTGGAATATATATAAGTAATGACTTTCAAATTCTTGTATATATGCACACAGCAATATCAGGTGCTGTCCTAAGTGCAAACTTGACTGTCCTAATTTGATTTTCGCTAATTGGCAGCGATCAATCTATTCCGACAACCAATAGCAAGCGAGCGGTGCAGGTATCGCGAGTACCTTTGAAGACAATTTTTTTCTTTCTCGTCCTTTTTTTGCAGACGTTACTTCCAGCAATCGAAAGTCTTCCCAACGCTGAGTTATTGCGTATCCAAATTGAATATTCCGATCTTCAAGAAATATTCGGAGCCCTTTTAACTTCTGCCCTGTAATTTCCGTATCTTGATATTTGACTTCAAAGGGCACTGTGCGGTCGCCAACTTCTGCAATTAAATCTACCTCTCCACCGCCTCTACCTTTCTCACGCCAATAAGAAAAAGTAGGAGTTTGACGGTAGAATCGGGTGAAAGCATGCTTAAAAAAAGCAGTTTCAACAGCCGCACCCAAGCGTTCTGGCTGCTGCAAAAGCTTTCGACCCAAAAGTAGCATTGCACCTGACAGTGCAGCATCTGCCAAATAAACCTTATCCCTGCCTCGTAATATCTCTTTGCCATACCCAAACGGCTTCAGACGATTAATCAAGAAAGTTGCCTCAAAAAGATCAAGAAAGTTGAGCACGGATTGTTTGCTAACGCCCTCAAGTTCCTTTGAGATTTTTGGGATATCCAGTATCCCTCCATCATGATAGCAAAGATAAAGAAATAATCTCTCCAGATCTAATACGCGCCGAACTCCGAACAGTGCCGTCATGTCTCTTTTGAGGACTTTTTCAATAATGTCT
>JANQOC010000219.1 GCA_028279265.1 Hyphomicrobiales bacterium | reverse complement strand
ACTATGGCAACGATCACAATTTGAATTCCTTTACTGGGTTCCAGACTTTAACCGACTGCATTGCAGTTCCAAGCCTACTGCAAATTCCGCCAGCTATTGATGCAATACCATTGAATGAAATTTAGAACCACCAGTTCGTTACGGATGAATTCTTTTTACAGTTCGAAGTGCCTCAATAAGAAAGAAGAGGCACTCTGTTCCACAATTATCAGACTATCTCGCGAAATTGCATAAATTCATTTGATTGGCATTTAAGTTCTGCGCAAATCTTTTTTGGGCCAAGCGCGATCATTAACGCCAAGAAAACTTGTGTCTGAATTACAAACTAACGAGGACACCTCACTCCGGCAGCAAAAGAGTCCGCTCTGTGCCAATAACCGACGTAGAGGACCTTGCCGCAAAGAGGGTGCTCCGAACCAGCCAGTTCCGGATTTCAAACTGACAAAACTAATCTATCGGTACCAAGTTGGTATTCTGAGCTGAAAACACAACGATAGTTCGAATGGCCAACCCGGTATTCACTCAAATTTTGAGTCCAATTGAAATTCACTAAGCTTTCAGCACAACAGACCCGGAAGTTTTGCGGGATTCAAGATCCTGATGAGCCCTCTTGGCTTCGGACAGGGGATAAGACTGACCAACAACCGGTTTAATGGCGCCCGATTGAACGAGTGCAAAAAACTCACCCGCCATGTTTTGTGCCGTCGCCCTGTCCGCCGTGTAGTGGATCAGAGACGATTTGTTGAAAAAGAGAGATTTTGAATTGATTTTTACAGGATCGACCATGGGTACGGGACCTGAAGCGGCACCAAAATTTATGAAATAGCCGCGAATGCCCAGGCAGTTCAGATTACCCTCAAAAGTGTCCTTGCCGACCGCATCATAGACCACGCGCACGCCTTCACCACCGGTGAACTCCATTACTGCATTCGAGAAATCATTATCGCTGTAATTGATGATGAGGTCACATCCGTTGCTTTTGGCAATTTCTTCTTTTGCCGCGGTACTGACCGTACCAATGACATTGGCTCCGAGATGTTTGGCCCACTGCGTCATGAGACTGCCTATACCCCCCGCAGCCGAATGCACGAGGATCGCCTCCCCCGCTGATACGGGATAGGTCTGGTTCAGCAGATACTGCACGGTCATGCCGCGCAGCAGACTGGAGCCGGCAACCTCGTCGCTGACACCATCAGGTACCGGATAAATCTTATCGGTGGGAACGGTGCGCACTTCGGCATAGGCCCCCACGGCCCCGACATAGGCGACTAATTGTCCCTTTGAAAATTCAATGACATCCGGCCCCACCGCTTCGATGATACCAGCACCTTCCTGTCCGATAACTGCCGGAAGGTCTGGAACAATAAGATACTGACCACGTCTCATCATAATATCGGCGAAATTCACACCGATCGCTGTTTGTCTCAGCAGCACTTCGCCCGGACCCGGACTGGGTGTTTCACGCTCTTCGACTTGCAGCAATTCCGGGCCGCCGAACTCATTGATCACAACCGCTTTCATAGGGATCTCCGTTTATTGAACTCCATTTATTGAACTCCGTTTGTCGAACCATGTGTGCCGCTGAAAAGAATTACGCCTTCTCCATCGTTTCTAGGATCTTTGGTGGAGACAGTGGCAAGGAACTCATTCGCTTTCCAATCGCGTTTTCCACCGCGTTGGCAACTGCGGCCGGTGCCGGAACAATGCAGGGCTCCCCGACGCCGCGCACGCCATAGGGGTGTTGCGGATTGGGAACCTCGACCAACACGGTATCGATCATGGGAACATCCGATGTAACGGGCATTCGATAATCCAGAAATCCCGGATTTTGCAATCGTGCCTGCTCGTCATAAAAATATTCTTCATTGAGCGCCCAGCCAATTCCCTGGACCGCGCCACCCTGCATCTGTCCTTCAACATAATCCGGTGAGATCGCTTTACCGACATCCTGGACAACGGTGTAGCGTTTCGGCGTTACGAAGCCTGTTTCGGGGTCGATTTCGACATCCACCAGCTGCGCACTGAAGGCCGCTCCGGCACCTCCGGCATTGATCTCGGAATGGCCGGCAATTGAACTTAAGGACTTGGTTGCGAGCTTCGCCAGTTCTTTCAGATCGAGTGGTTTGATGGCATGATCTCCAGACCTGTTTGGTATGGCCTGTCCAGCCTCCCAGCCGACATCTTCAACGGCAATGTTCCACTCTTCAGCGGCGATCCGGCGTGACTTTTCGATGATCTCACGTACCGCGTTAACGACGGCCATTCCGGTTGCGAAAGTCGTGCGGCTACCGGCGGTCAAATGACTGTATCCCATGGATCCCGTGTCAGCCACGATGGGTTTTATCTGTTCGATATCGATCCCCAACTCTTCGGCAGCCATAACGCGCATGGAGGATCGGGATCCCCCGATGTCGGGATTGCCGGTGGCAATGGACACTGTGCCATCATCGAGGAGATGAGCCGTGACACTACTTCTCCCCCCCCCATGTAACCAATAGCCGACGGCAATTCCCCGGCCCTCATTAGGCCCAAGGGGGGCGTTGTAGTGCTCGTGGTTCTTGGCCTGTTCCAGAACCTCGATGAGACCAATGGGACCGTATTTATTTCCCAACAGACTCTCATCGCCT
>JANQOC010000201.1 GCA_028279265.1 Hyphomicrobiales bacterium | reverse complement strand
ATCTCTGAAAATATTGTCGGTCAAATCGTCATTAACGGTGGAGACTTCACCAATAAGCACATCTGCATCGTCTCCCCAGAACGCATGCCAGTTTCCCGGCCGGAGCGTTACACTTTCTCCGGGAGCCAGCAATATGGTCTCACCAGCAGAAAACACATGGCTGATGCCATCTCGTTCGACATTAACGGTCGCATTCTCATCCAGTTCGCCATGCTCATTTGACTCATACATTTGAATGGCGAGCTTTCCCCCACCTCGGTTGATGATATCCTCGGTTTTGAGAACATGCCGGTGCATGGGGGAAAGCTGGTTCCGGCGGGAAATCATAATTTTTTCCGCATAGCACATACCGCCTCCGGCCTTTAAATCTGCCAGGGAACCGTTGCGTAGAGTAAAGAGGAACAAACCGGTCTTGCTGAAATCACCCTGTCCATAATCTGTGATGTCCCACCCAAGTCGGGAAGAAATAACACTGCCTAAAGAATGGACACGTTCCCTGAATTGCTCCGGAGAAAGATAGGCAAACGGTGGCAGACAGAAACCAAATCGTCGAATGAATTCATCAGCTTCCGCAATAATTTGATTGACATCCGATCGTTTCAAAAAAGGTCTCCTTCGAAAATTCGATTGTACCCGCAAAAATTCCAAACCGTTTCACCGGATAAGGAGAGGCCCAACCCGTTCGGTTCGGTAATCACCCAATTGAGATGTGATCCGGTTCCTTATCTTGCCATCCCAAATGCTCCGAGAATCTATTTTTTGTCTCGTCTAAAGATAAATTTGACTCCGAAAGCGCTTTCGGTATAGTTTAATTGTATGAGTAAAGTCAATCTGAAAGCGCTTTCGAAACACCTCGGGCTCACCGAAGGCACAATTTCTCGGGCAATCAACAATTACCCGGATATCTCGGCACATACGCGCCAGAGAGTGATGAAAGCTGTTGACGAATTAGGCTATCGAGCGAATTCCAATGCCCGGCGGCTGGCGACAGGAAATGCGGAATGCATCGGCTATGTTCTACCCTGGCAGATGGGACATATTTCGGAGCCTTTCTTAGGAGAACTCCTTGACGGATTGACATCGGCTCTTTCAGAGCGCCAGTGGGACCTGATGCTGACCATATCGAAATCCGCAGAGGATGAGTTGGCGATCATCAGCCGATTGGTTCAATCGGGCCGCGTCAACGGTTTGGTCATTTCCCGGACATTAACCCACGATCCGAGAATTGATCACATGATCGGGCTTGGCATTCCTTTCGTAACCCATGGACGAACTTCAAAATCAGATAATCACGCCTGGTTCGACATAGACAATATCCAGGCGTTCAAAGACGCGGTCGACCACCTCGTTGGTCTTGATCACGAGAAAATTGCTCACATTTACGGCCCTCAGGATTACAATTTTGCCGCCCAGAGAAAAGAAGGATACAGGCAGGGGCTCGCAAATCACGGTATTGCATTAAATCCCCTGTTTGAAGTCCAGGCCGACATGAGCGAAAAGGGCGGTTTTGAAGCCATGCAGTATTTGCTGGCGTTAAAAGATCTTCCTACGGCTGTGGTCTGCGTGTCCGATATGGTCGCGCTCGGAGTCATGAAGGCAATTCGTGAAGCCGGCCTGACACCGGGACGAGAGATTTCAGTTATTGGGTATGATGGCCTTCCCCTCGGTGCCCACAGCTATCCTGCACTTACAACAATGTCCCAACCGTTGCAGACCGCGGGCAAGCGCATTGGTGAAATGCTCCTGGGCGTCATTGATGGCGACAAACCCACAGATCATCAGGAACTCTTGCAGGCAAGTTTAACACGCCGGCAGTCGGATGGACCCGTCTGCCGCCCATAATTACAACTGTTCAATATTAGGGAGGAAAATATGACTTACTTAATGAGATGCTTGGTCAGCATACTATTCCTGGCTTCAATGACCACATTTGCTTCAGCAGAAACAATCAGGTTCTGGACAACCGAAGAACAACCGGATCGACTGGCGAAGCAGAAAAAACTCGCGGCTGATTTTAAGGCTAAAACCGGACATACAGTCGAAGTCATCCCTGTCACGGAAAAAGATCTGGGAACCCGTGCAACGGCAGCTTTCGCGGCGAACGACCTACCGGATGTGATTTATCACACATTGCAGTACGTCCTTCCCTGGGCAGAAGCCGGTGTTCTCGACGTTGAAACCAATAATGAAATTGTCGATGAACTCGGAAAAAACACATTTGCTCCGGGCGCCATTGCCATGGCGCAGTCCAAGGGTCAAACAGCCGCGGTTCCTGTCGACGGTTGGACGCAAATGATCGTCTATCGTAAGGATCTTTTCGAGAAAAACGGACTGGCCGCGCCCAAATCCTTCGACAGTATCAAGGCGGCGATCGGCAAACTGCACCAGCCACCGAATATGTACGGTTTTGTTGCCGCGACAAAAGTGGACGAAAACTTCATGAGTCAGGTCTTGGAGCACGTATTCTTGGCGAACGGTGTGACTCCCGTGGGCAAGGACGGCTTTAAGTCTTTGGATGCCAAAGCAACAAAGGAAGTCCTCGAATTCTACAAGGCAATCGCCAAGGCATCGCCTCCAGGAGAGCTTTACTGGAAGCAATCAAGAGAGCTTTATTTCGCAGGCAAGGCGGCGATGATAATCTGGTCACCCTTCATTCTTGATGAACTGGCGGGCCTCAGAGACTCCGCTCCGCCGACAATCAATTCTGATCCGACTTCGAGGGAACTGGCAAAGAAAACAGATGTCGTGACAGCGTTTTCCGGCCCTTCAAATGCTAAAGGCGCGGCCTGGGCGGATGTGAGGTATTTCGGCGTGACCAATGATGCCAACACGGATATCGCGAAAGAATTCGTCAAGTTCTCAATGGACCAGGGATATACTTCCACATTGGCCATCGCGCCGGAAGGCAAGTTCCCTGTCCGTCAGGGTACATCTCAGGAGCCGGACAAATTTGTAAAAGCCTGGTCGAAATTGCCGGTTGGTGTGGATCGTAAGGCACCGCTGTCAGATATTTACTCTGCCGATACGATTGGAAAAATCGTCAGCGGTTTGCAATCAGCCAATCGCTGGGGTGTTAAAGAAGGTCAATTGGCACTGGCTTCAAAACTGGTCAACAGTCAGGTCATCAATCGTGTCGTTCGGGAGTACATCGACGGTGAGATTGATGGCGATGCTGCTGTCAAAAAACTCAATTCAGAACTGGCCAAGGTGAATTAACACGAATTGAGCGACCCGAAGCCGATCTCTCGGGTCGCTTTTCAAATTCATCTATTTCATGTTCCATTTCCGAGTCTGAGTATTTTGCTATGACGACCGCAACACCTCCTCGTGGTATTGGGCCCCTTGCAAGACGCGAAATGCGTTTGGCCTATGGGATGCTCCTGCCGACTTTCATTATCGTACTGGCCGTTGTTCTGGGTCCCCTGATTGCCAATTTCTGGATTTCATTCAAACCCGTTCAGCTGGCGGATCTTCGACCGGCATCTCTGCTCATCAATGAGAGATTGAGGGGCAATCTTGTTCAGCCGGGCGACAAGGCGGTCCTTGAATATCGAATTCGCAATTCGTCCCGTGACAAGAAAATTGAATCCGCCGGTTTTAGAGACATCCTGCCTGCGGGACTGACCGTCGTCGGTGCGAATTCACAATGTGTCCAATCCGGTGATCGATTGGAGTGCAAACTGGGTGATATTGACGGCGGTTTTCGCGACCGTATAAGGCTTGATGTAAGCGCGGACCAGACGTACCTCAGCAATCCCATAAACCCGCGACAGAAAAAACCGGACGTCTTCGGTAAAGCCGATAATATTCTGACGAATTCTCAATTTACGCTTGATAATTTTAAGCGCGTGTTTTCGTCCTCTGAATTCTGGACGGTGCTTAAGGTATCGATCTACTATACCATATTCGGCACGGTCGGGGCTCTGGTGCTGGGACTGTTTGCCGCCCAGCTTCTCAACACGGTCTTTCCGTTCAGAAATATTCTTCGGGGTATTTTCCTCTTTCCCTATGTCGCTCCGGTCATCGCTGTCGCCTTCACCTGGGTTGTCCTGCTTGACCCGTTTTCAGGTACTCTGAACTCGATTCTTCAGCAGATGGGTGTCGTCGACGAGCCGATTAATTTCTTTGGTCAGAGATCCGTACCCCTCAACTTTTTCGGCCTGACCATCGAATTTCCGGTTGCTCTGACAACTGTCATTGCCTTTGAGGCTTGGCGATACTTCCCGCTGTCTTTCTTGTTCATTCTGGCGCGAATGCAGTCGATTTCTTCGGAAATGTACGAAGCAGCCGAGATTGACGGTGCGACGCCGCTTCAGCAATTCTGGTATATTTCCCTTCCACAACTGTTCGGTATTCTGGCGGTCCTGTTCCTCCTGAGATTTATTTGGACGTTCAATAAGTTTGACGACATTTTCCTTCTTACCGGTGGGGCTGCGGGTACGCGAACACTGACCGTCGATGTTTACGAACAGGCGTTTGCTGTTTCCAACCTTGGAGCAGGTGCGGCCGTCGCGGTTGTTGTGTTTATCGTTCTGCTCTCCTTCTCAATCGTATTTTTCAAGTTTTCACCGGAGGATGATGGCTGATGAGACTGAATAACGGTTTTTTTGCCGCACTCATCTGCGGTGCAATCTGGGGCTTCATCTGGATGGTCGTGATCTCCGTCCTGTTCATGCTGATTTCCGGGGAAATAACCAGGCCGCCTGTTGGCAGCGCGACATTAGCGGGAATGCTCGCCGCAGGATTTTATTTGTGGTTCTGTTCAGATGATCGGAACTGGTTCCGGGACGCCGTGCCGGGAATACTCGTCTTCTTTGTACTGACGACCCTTAGCGGCGGCAAACCCCTGGGGTTGGATTTTTCCGTCGCGACGAGTTGGCAAATTCTGGCCCTCGCCCTCTTTATCGGCGTGACGGCCCTTTCCATTCATCTCTGTTTATCGGGAATGGGAAACAGGCATCTCAACCGCTATCAACTCGAACATTTGCTCATCCGTATGCTGAAAGGAGTCGGGTTTACCATTTTCACGGTTGTCGTTGCTTTGCCGTTCTACGTCATGATCATGACCAGCCTTAAAAGTCAGCAATCACTGCTCGCCAATCCCCTGGATTTTTCCCTGGATTTCAGCCAGGGTCTTGGAGTTTTGTTCCGCTCCTATATCGAGCTCTTTACTGAATTCAACTTTGGAACCTTTCTCATCAACTCGGCAATCGTTTCCGTGGCAACTGTCATTCTGACACTCCTGTTTGCTGTTCCGGGCGCTTATGCGGTTGCGCGCTTGAGGTTTCCAGGCCAGGCGTTTCTCTCCCGGTCGATTCTCCTGATATACATGGTTCCCGCAATTGTTCTGGTCATTCCGCTATATGCGGTTTTTTCCCAGATCGGGCTCCGTAACACTCTAACCGGATTGTTATTCGTCTACCCGGCGACGACAATACCGGTGGCGTTATACATGCTCCAGGGATATTTTCGCGGCCTTCCATCTGAGCTCGAAGAGGCAGGGTTGATGGACGGTTTGACCCGCCTCGGTGTCATATTGAAGATCACCTTGCCCCTGTCTCTGCCGGCTCTTGCATCCGTCGCGCTCTATGTTTTCATGATTGCCTGGAATGAATTCCTGTTCGCGTTCATGTTCCTGGACAGTGTCGAGATATTCACGCTGTCACGAGGGGTTGTGTCTCTGAATTCTTCAGAAGTTCCCCGGCAGCATCTTATGGCGGGATCGGTTATCGCGACGATACCGGTATTGGTCATTTTCTTGTGGTTTGAACGTTTTCTGGTTTCCGGTCTGACTGCCGGCAGTGTGAAGGGGTAATACGTGTCAGGTTCTTTCAAAGAGAAAGCCAAGAGTATCTTAAAGTCCAACGACCGTGGTGGTTTCACGGTCCCGACTTCGAATCTTTACCCCTACCAATGGAATTGGGACTCAGCATTCGCAGCCCTTGGATTTGCGACATTCGATCGTAACCGGGCCTGGTGCGAGCTTGAGCTTCTGTTTGAAGCCCAGTGGGAAGACGGTATGCTTCCGCACATCGTGTTCAGAAACGATGATCCCAGGTATTTTCCGGGACCCTCGTTCTGGCAATCGGGAACAACGCCACCAACGTCAGGACATTCCCAACCTCCGGTAACCGCGAGCATCGTGTGGAGTTTGGTTCAATCGGGTGACCATAGCGACTTGGAGAGAGCACGTAAGCTCTTTCCATCCCTGTTGAAGTTCCATAACTGGTTCCATTGTGCGAGGGATCCTGATGGAACCGGGCTCATCGGAATTATTCATCCCTGGGAGTCAGGACGCGATAACAGCCCGGACTGGGATTTTGGCATGGCGGGGATTGAAGTCGCAGATGATCTCGGCGACTACAAGCGTCAGGATACGAATTTCGTCGATGCGGAGGAACGCCCGACATCGGACCAATATGATCGTTACCTCACGCTTATTAAGTTCGGTCGGGAACACAATTGGGATCAGCAGTTGATTACCAAAAAAGGGCCGTTTTTGGTCGCCGACCCCGGCATCAACTTTATTCTGATGCGCGCAGACCGGGATCTTCTTCAACTTGCGGGCCGGCTCGGAATTGAAGACTGTAAGGAAACGATCGAGAGTTGGATTGCAAAGTCCAGAGAGGCCTGCCGTTCCCTGTGGAATCCGGACATCGAATGTTACGCCGCACGTGATATGAGATCGGGACAATTCAGTGAAGGAATTTCAAGTGCGGCAATGCTTGCCTTTTATGCCGATGCCGGATCTGAACGGGAATATGAGAAACTGGCCAGGCATGCGGAAGAAATTCTGCAAATTGCGAAATATGCCTTCCCCAGCTGGGACCCCCGTCATGACAGATTCGACTCACGACGGTACTGGCGCGGTCCGACCTGGGCCATCATGAATTACATGATCGCGGAAGGAATGGCGGAACAGGGATTTGACGATCTCGCCGCAAGAATTCATCAGGACACCCTGCAACTGATTCAGACGTCCGGTTTCTGTGAGTATTTTGATCCAATAACAGGTGATGGCCTGGGCGGGCAATTGTTCACCTGGACGGCAGCTATTCTTCTGGTGCTGGCAGACAGTTCAAGTGTGAAATAAAAATGTAAAGTGGGAGATCTAAATAATGGGATCGATTCAACTTCAAAATGTCGAAAAATGGTTTGGCGAAGTCCAGGTTATTAAAGGTATCAATCTCGACATTTCCGATGGCGAGTTTGTCATATTTGTCGGCCCGTCGGGATGTGGAAAATCGACCCTCCTGCGTATGGTCTCGGGTCTGGAAGAAACCAGCCGCGGGCGAATTCTTCTTGATGGGGACGATGTTACGGACAAACTGCCATCGGAACGTCAGCTCTCGATGGTGTTTCAGTCCTACGCCCTCTATCCGCATATGAGTGTCCGCGAGAATATTGGTTTTGGCCTGAAGACCGCCGGAACGCCGAAAACAGAGATCGAGGAAAAAGTCGAATCGGCGGCATCCGTTCTGAAGCTGAACCAGTTTCTTGACCGACGGCCCAAGGCCTTGTCCGGTGGGCAGAGGCAACGGGTTGCCATTGGCCGTGCGATCGTGAGAGAGCCGAAGGGGTTTCTGTTCGATGAACCCCTCTCCAACCTTGACGCCGCTCTCCGCGTTGAGATGCGATTTGAAATCGCCAAACTCCATGAAACCCTCAACACAACCATGATCTATGTCACTCATGATCAGGTTGAGGCGATGACACTGGCAGACAAGATTGTCGTGCTCAAAGACGGTCTCATTATGCAGGTTGGCAGTCCGAGGGAATTGTATGAAAATCCTGCGAACCTGTTTGTTGCAGAATTTATCGGAAGTCCGAAGATGAATGTCCTGCCATGCGAGCTGCAAGAAAATGACGTGCTATTACCCGGGCAGGAGAAGGGCGACTTGAAAGTTGAGTCCGCTGCACAAGGCCCGACAAAACTGGGAATTCGACCGGAGCACATTACGCTCTCGGATGCGGGTTCCTCGCACTGCCGTGGAAGGGTTGAAGTCTCTGAATATCTCGGTGCCGACAATTACCTGTACATTGAATGCGGAGAACTCGGTACCGTTGTCGTTCGCACCCTGGGCACCCAGTCAGTTTCAAAGGGTGAAGACATTTATCTGAAGTTCGATAAATCGCACATCCACTATTTTGATGAGCACGGCAGTGCCGTTCACTAAGGCAAGATTGTTCGGACCATGGCTGGCAGGTGGATTTAGCTGTCAATATTGTGACAAAATGCTAATTGATCGCTTGCCGCATAGGGTCCATATGAAATTCGGCTGATGATCTGAAGGTCGTAAGTTCAATTCCTATCCCTTCAACCAAATTAAGAATTTGATTTTTATAAGTCATACTATAAACGATCTATTTGAACCTCCCTCCAATTGTTTAGGACAATCAATTGAGGATTAATTGTCTGCAATGAGACCAATTATGCTAGCGTATTCCTAATAAGGCCACGGACAG
>JANQOC010000194.1 GCA_028279265.1 Hyphomicrobiales bacterium | reverse complement strand
ATCCGGCTGTTCCGGTATTGTGTGGAAAATTCATTTCCCAATATCCAGGTGGCAATGGCGGCAGGTTCTAAGTGCAGATGTCAATTTTGGGTAGCAAATACAGAGGATTACGGCGTTTTTGACTTCTGCGCAATCTCATGGCCACAACTTTTTAATATTAAGAGCTGCTTTGTTTTCATGGCAATGTAATGTCAGGATACTTCGAAGCCGGACTGGGAACGAATAGGGTAAATGACCGTCTCTCGGACATATCTTGATCACAACGCCACGAGTCCGCTGCGCCCCGAGGTGCGGGAGCAGATGGTCGCGGCTCTGGACTGCAGCGGCAATCCTTCATCGGTTCATACCGAAGGCCGGGCGGCCCGGGCGCTGGTGGAAGAAGCCCGGGAGAAAGTTGCTGCTCTCGTCGATGCCTCGGCCAGTGAAATCATTTTCACCAGCGGTGCCACGGAAGCCAATAATATGGTCATTTCAGCGCCCTGGTCACGGGCTCTCGTGACCGAAGTCGAGCATGAGTCCGTGCTGGCACCGGCGGAGCAGGCGAGTTTTGACGTCAAGAAAATTCCGGTTACGGATACCGGTATCGTTTCGACCAATGAAGTCCTGGTTGAAATCGAACGTTTATCCGATCTCCAGACCGAACCAAAGTCCGTTTGCCTGTCGCTGCAGATGGCCAACAGCGAAACCGGTGTCATGCAGCCTGTGGACCTGCTCGCGGATCGGGTCGGGGAGCATGAATTATTTGTCCACACCGATGCGGTTCAGGCCGTGGGTAAGGTTCCGCTGAGTTTTCGTGAACTCGGTGTTGATGCCATGTCGCTGTCGGCGCACAAGTTCGGCGGTCCAAAAGGCATTGGCGCTTTGGTGCTGAAAACCGGGGCCAAAATTCCGTCCTTGCTTCTGGGAGGCAGCCAGGAAAATCGCAAAAGAGCGGGAACGGAGAATCTTGCGGCCATCGCCGGTTTCGGACGTGCCGCCGAGACCGCGCGCGCGGACGCTGAAAAACAAAAAGAAATTTCGCAATTACGCGACACGCTGGAGCAGAAGCTGGCGGAGCGGACACCGAAAACCCGGATCATTGGGGAGGGAGCGCAGCGTCTGCCAAACACGAGCTGTATCGCCTATCCCGGCAAGGTCGCGGAAACCCTGGTGATCGCGCTGGATCTCGCCGGCATTGCCGTCAGTGCGGGATCCGCATGTTCATCGGGCAAGATCGGTCGCAGCCATGTTCTCGAAGCAATGAATCTGACGCCAGAAGTGGCCGATTCGGCCATTCGCGTCAGTTTGGGATGGAATACGACATCCGCGGACATCGATAGATTTGTAACCGCATGGGAGCAAATCGTTTTTAGAGGTAAGAATGACCAAAGGGCTGCTTGAGATTGCATCTCAGTGACTTATATCTATCGGAAGAGGTTTCTTTCAGTCACAGGTCGAATGTAAACGGAGAAAAACATGCCTGCTGTCCAGGAGACAATCAAACAGGTTAAGGAAATAGATGTCGATCAGTACAAATACGGTTTCACGACCGATATCGACATGGTCAAGGCTCCGAAAGGGCTCAATGAGGATATCGTTGCCTTCATTTCCCAAAAGAAGAATGAACCGGACTGGATGCTCCAGTGGCGCCTGAACGCCTATCAGCGCTGGTGCACCATGACCGAACCGGAATGGGCCCGTGTCCATTATCCGAAAATCGATTTCCAGGAGCTTTATTATTACGCAGCGCCGAAATCGATGGATGGACCTAAAAGCCTGGACGAGGTCGATCCGGAATTGCTTCGAACCTATGAGAAACTCGGTATTCCCCTTCGCGAGCAGGAAGTCCTTGCCGGTGTCCAGGGCGCGCGGGTGGCCGTCGATGCCGTTTTTGACTCCGTGTCGGTCGTGACCACGTTCAAGGAAGAACTGGCGAAAGCCGGTGTCATATTTTGTTCCATGTCCGAGGCCGTACAGAACCATCCGGAACTGGTTAAAAAATATCTCGGCAGCGTTGTCCCTGTAACCGACAACTATTATGCGACCCTCAACTCGGCGGTCTTTTCCGATGGCTCCTTTGTCTACATACCCGAGGGTGTCCGATGCCCTATGGAGTTGTCGACCTACTTCCGTATTAACGAGCAGAATACCGGACAGTTCGAGCGCACCCTGATCATCGCCGACAAGGGGTCCTATGTCAGCTACCTGGAGGGATGCACAGCGCCAATGCGGGATGAGAACCAGCTGCATGCCGCCGTGGTCGAACTCGTGGCACTGGATGATGCGGAAAT
>JANQOC010000154.1 GCA_028279265.1 Hyphomicrobiales bacterium | reverse complement strand
CGGATGGCGCCAGATAAGGGAACCGATACTGGCAATACCGATGATCGTGTAACCGAGCATTGCCAGCCATGCCGATGGCACATGCAGGTACATGATCTTGACCGTGTGCCCCTGCTGGTAATCCGGAGGTACACTGTAGAAGACCATGTAAAATCCAATCGCGAACAGAACCAGCACCCCGGCGGACAGCCATGGCAGAATTCGGTCTGCGAAACTCAGAAACCGGTTCGGGTTGGCCAGGCGGTTCAACCCGTTGCCTATGCGGCCGATTACCGAAGTGGAGGAATCTACGTGTGTCATCTTTGTCTACATATGTATGGGCGCACGCGATAACAATCCTGTTCTGGCGCGCCGAAATGGCAACATTGGGGCATATCTCCGGAACTGCTCGTCAATCTCCCCACACCGTTAGTCCTAAGGCTCCATTCTAGTTGGTATGATGGGGACCTCCCATCAATTATTCGCCATACTGGTTACTATCCGCCTTATTGATATCCCTATTGAACATTGAGACGCAAGCCCGCGGCGGCGGCAAGGGGCGCCAGCACCATTGAGGCCAGGGTTATGGCGCAAAGTATTGAAAAGGAGGCCCAAAACGAGTTTGGACCGACAATAACCGCATTAATGGCCGAAACACCGAAGACCAGCACCGGCACATATAAGGGAAGGACGATCAGGGCCAGCAGTGGCCCGCCCTGGCGGAGACCGATGGTCAGGGCCGCACCGATAGCGCCGATAAAACTGATGGCCGGCGTACCGACAAAAGTCGTTAATGTGAGCACCCAGTAGGCATTGGCGTCGAGGTTCAGCAACAGGCCCAGCCCCGGAGCCAGGAGTGCCAGCGGTAGGCTGCTCGATATCCAGTGGGACAGACTTTTGGCGAAACAAACGAGTTCCAGGGGCAGCGGTCCGAGCACAATCAGCTCAAGGGATCCATCCTCGAAATCATTGTGGAACAGCCGATCCAGGGTCAACAACGCCGAAAGCAGCAGGGCCACCCACAGCAATCCCGGGGCGAGGCGGGCTAGCAGGTTGAGATCGGGACCGAGGCCCAGGGGCAGAATGGCGATCACAATGAGATAAAATCCCAGTGATGTGACAAGCGCTCCGTTGTTGCGCCAGGCAAGCCTCAAATCGCGTCGGATCAGTGTGAAAAATGCGCTCATGTTGGCGGCAGTTCCTCGCCAAGAACAAGATTGGTGTCGAATTCAAGACCGAGGGGAATGTGGGTCGTGGCAATCACCATGCCGCCACCGTCCAGATGGTCTTTCATGACATCGGCGAGCAAAGCCTGCGAATCCCGGTCGAGGGCATGGGAAGGCTCATCAAGAAGCCAGAGGTGCCGTTGTGCGACCAGCAACCGGGCAAGGCACAGTCGGCGCTTTTGCCCGGCCGAAAGGAGATTTGACGGGATTTCCCTGAGTTCCCGCAAATTGAAACGGGCCAGCACGTCATCCAGATGCGGAATGTCACGCTGACTGGAACCGGAACCGAAATAGCTGCCCCAGAACCGCAAATTCTCGCTGACGGTAAACTGTGCCTTGATACCATCCTTGTGCCCGACATAGTGGGTTGCCATCTCCGGCTCACGAATAATTCCGTCCGTTTTCAGCTCAACGCGCCCTCTCTCCGCAGGTAAAAATCCCGCCAGAATGCGCAACAGGCTGGTTTTTCCCGATCCGTTGGCTCCTTGCAGCAGCAGGCTACGCCCGCCGGTCAGCGAAAATGAGAGATCCCGGAACAGCATCCGGCCACCGCGGAAACAGTCCACGGATTCGACGTTAAGTTCCAGGGCTGGATGTTGAGCTTTGTCGATCAGTTTTTTATTCCAATTCAATCGGCGGAGAGTGCGTTCCGGTGCGCAAATTCATATCACTCGGGACGCAAACCCGCGGCTGCTAGACGAAATTTTTATTCAAGCCCTTAATTTCATGGTGCAGATGAGGTACGGACATATTGTATAGTTGGCAATCCCGATTTATAAACCTATTGCCTACTATAAACCATGGCCAGCGCAAAAACGGGGCGCTCTAAGGTTAGTGGTAAATTCCGGGTCCGGATCGGATTTACGGGATCGGGTATCGCCCAGCCTCGACCTGAATTGAGCCCGTCTCCCCCCTGTCGGCACACCGGCAGCGCGGCGATCAGTCTTGTGAGGAGAAAATCCCATGACCAATTCGACCCCGATTTCTGTCGACAGTTTCAAATGTCGATCGACACTGGACGTCAACGGCAAGTCCTATACCTATTTTGATCTCAAGAAAGCCGAAGCGAACGGCCTGAACGGCATTTCCGCGCTTCCCTTTTCTTTGAAAATTCTGCTTGAAAACCTGCTTCGCTATGAAGACGGGCGATCGGTGAAGAAAGAAGATATTCAGGCCATTTCCGACTGGCTTGTCAATCGCCGGTCCGATCATGAAATCGCTTATCGCCCGGCGCGGGTGCTGCTGCAGGATTTCACCGGTGTCCCCGCCGTGGTGGATCTGGCGGCGATGCGGGATGCGATGTCCCACATGGGCGGCAATCCTGCCCAGATCAATCCGCTAGTTCCTGTCGATCTGGTTGTGGACCACTCGGTAATGGTCGATTATTTCGGCACCAATGATGCGTTCAAGAAAAATGTCGAACGCGAATATCAGCGCAATGGCGAGCGATACACGTTCCTGAAATGGGGCCAGGAAGCCTTTGACAATTTCCGCGTCGTCCCTCCCGGTACCGGCATCTGTCACCAGGTTAACCTTGAATATCTGTCACAGACCGTCTGGACCCGCGACGCCAACGAAAACGGCAATACCGTCACTTATGCCTTCCCTGATACTCTTGTGGGAACGGACAGTCACACGACCATGGTCAACGGGCTTTCGGTTCTCGGCTGGGGTGTCGGTGGTATCGAAGCCGAAGCGTCAATGCTCGGCCAGCCGATTTCCATGCTCATTCCCGATGTTGTCGGGTTCCGCCTTGATGGCGCCCTGCCCGAGGGGACGACGGCGACCGACCTGGTTCTGACCGTTGTTGAAATGTTGCGCGCCAAGGGCGTCGTCGGCAAGTTCGTCGAATTCTACGGCCCAGGCCTGTCGAGCCTGTCCCTCGAAGACCAGGCAACCATCGCCAACATGGCCCCGGAATATGGCGCGACCTGCGGCTTCTTCCCCATCGACTCCGATACTCTGGAATATCTGAATGCGACGGGACGGGAAGAGGATCGCATCGCCCTTGTGGAAACCTACGCCAAGGCTCAGGGCATGTATCGCACCGATGACACGCCGGACCCAGTGTTTACCGACACGTTGAGCCTTGAACTCGGATCGGTGGTACCTTCGCTTGCAGGTCCGAAACGTCCACAGGATCGTGTCGCCCTTGCCGAAGCCGCGCCGGCTTTCGAAGAGGTGCTCGGATCCGAATTCGGCAAGGAGAACGAAAAAGACAAGCGTGTCGCCGTTGCCGATGCCAATCACGATCTCGGCCATGGCGACGTTGTCATTGCTGCGATCACCTCGTGCACCAATACGTCGAATCCCGCGGTTCTCATTGCCGCCGGTCTTCTGGCGCGAAATGCACGGGCCAAGGGACTGATGTCGAAACCCTGGGTGAAGACATCGCTGGCGCCCGGCAGCCAGGTCGTGACCGACTACCTGGAGAAGGCCGGGTTGCAGGACGACCTTGACGCCCTGGGCTTTGATCTCGTCGGTTATGGTTGCACGACCTGTATCGGAAACTCCGGTCCTCTGGCCGAACCGATTTCCAATGCGATCCATGACGA
Organism: Hyphomicrobiales bacterium; assembly: GCA_028279265.1. Taxonomy (GTDB): domain Bacteria; phylum Pseudomonadota; class Alphaproteobacteria; order Rhizobiales; family CAYWUX01; genus JANQOC01. The sequence goes on along the minus strand of JANQOC010000154.1, from coordinate 3,432 downwards.
TGATCTCGTCGTTTGTGCCGTGCTTTCTGGAAACCGGAACTTTGAAGGCCGGGTGAGCCCCGATGCACGCGCCAACTACCTGGCCTCGCCGCCCCTCGTTGTCGCCTATGCCATCGCCGGATCGATGAAAGTGGATATCACCAGGGATTCGCTGGGAAATGACCAGGATGGCAACCCGGTTTACCTCTCCGACATCTGGCCGACCTCCAAGGAAGTTTCGGACCTGATCCGAACTTCGGTATCACGGGATATGTTCCAGTCTCGGTATGGTCAGGTCACAACCGGCGACCAGCAATGGCAGGACATAAAAGTCGAAGGCGGTCTGACATATGAGTGGCCCATGAGCTCGACCTATGTTCAAAATCCGCCTTACTTCGAGGACATGAAGATGGAACCCGAACCGGTCACCGACATCGTGGATGCGAAAATCCTCGGCCTGTTCCTCGACTCTATCACAACTGACCATATCTCTCCGGCCGGGCCCATCAAAGCCGACAGTCCCGCCGGGAGCTATCTCAGTGGGCATCAGATATCGCCGATGGAGTATAATTCCTACGGCGCCCGCCGGGGCAACCATCTGGTCATGATGCGCGGAACCTTTGCCAACATTCGGATCAAGAACCAGATGCTCGAAGGTGTCGAAGGGGGATACACAACCCATTATCCATCCGGTGAACAGATGCCGATTTATGACGCGGCCATGCGTTACAAGGAAGAAAACGTTCCCCTCGTCATATTCGCCGGCAAGGAATACGGGACCGGATCGTCCCGGGACTGGGCAGCGAAAGGTACGCGCCTTCTCGGTGTCCGCGCGGTCATCGCCGAATCCTTCGAACGCATCCATCGGTCCAATCTGGTCGGCATGGGTGTCATGCCGCTGGTGTTCGAGGATGGAACGTCCTGGCAGTCCCTTGGCATTACCGGTCAGGAAACGGTAACCATTCGCGGTCTAGAGGCTGATCTGGAACCCCGGCAGATGCTGGAAGCCCAGATCACCTACACAGACGGATCAGAGAAAACGGTTCCGCTTCTCTCGCGTATCGATACGCTGGATGAGCTGGACTATTTCTATCATGGAGGAATCCTCCACTACGTACTGAGGAACCTGGCCCAGGCGGCCTGATTTCGGAACCTGATTCCAGTGCCTTAATTCAGGGACTGGTATCAGGTCTTATGCAAGTGTTGGGGGCATGCAAATGGAGTGGGACTCCGCGAGCATGCCCCGAAAACCACCGGTAATCGCAGGCCTCACTGACTCGTGACTTGGTTTTGATTGCACTCTGCACAATCTTTTGGCAGAGATAGGACATGCACAGGCAAACGCGCAAATTCTGTACGATTTCCCAACTAGCGAAATCCACATCATCGAAATCCAAAACGTCAGGTCATCACATGCGGCAAATATCTTATCCCGGGTCATTCGCGTTATTGTTCGTTTGGTCTCTCGGAATTGGACTCCTGTCAAGTTCATTTCTGGCAGAGGCCCAGGAATCGGCGAAGCCCAAGGCCGTGATTGAGCTGTTTACCAGCCAGGGATGTTCTTCCTGCCCGCCGGCGGACAAGCTTCTCGGCAAGCTTGCCAAACGCGATGATGTTGTGGCGCTGACCCTGCCCGTCGACTACTGGGATTATCTCGGCTGGAAAGATACGCTTGCCAAACCGCAATATTCCAAGCGCCAGAGATCTTATGCCCGCGCCCGCGGTGACCGCCAGGTTTACACACCGCAAGTGGTGATCAATGGCGTGACTCATGCGGTCGGCAGCCGCAAACACGAAGTGAATGCGGCTATTAATAAAGAGAAGAAGCGACTGGCTCGTTCATTCGTTCCAATCAAAATTAGCGTCAAAGGTGACAAGATCATCGTTGATCTCGGAGAGGCACCATCGGGATTAAATCGGCGCAAGGGAACGCTATGGATGGCAACCATTACCAACAGCATTCCCGTTAAAATCAAGCGCGGTGAAAATCACGGCCGCAATATCACCTATTCAAATGTCGTGAAAACTCTGAAGCCGATTGGCGAGTGGAACGGCACAAATCAGAAGCTGGTTTTCAATAAACAGGACTTCATGGAGAAAGGCGCCGACGGGTGCACCATTCTCCTCCAGCAGGGAAAGTCAGGGCAGATCATCGGGGCGGCGGAGCTCAAATCCTGGCTCTAACCGGCCAGTAAATCTTCCGGATCATTTCCCTTGCCGAGCGAATATCATCGAATGATTTATGAAAGCATCCGAAAAATTCGGGTGCTTTTATTTTTTGGGTTTAATGGATTGTCCATCGACCGCCATTCCCAGGTTCTGGACCCGACATGGCGACGCGCGAAAGTGATGAGGATCCGAATTACGAGACCCCAGAAATACGGCAATCCTGACTTGCTAACTGTATTAGAGGCCCGAAAGTATCAGCCTGTTCATGCGCTCCGAGAATTGTGCCGGATCTTCGGGAAGAGCTCCCTCCAGAATGCGTGCCTCATCCAGAAGCAGCCACGCCAGATCCTTGAATTTGTCTTCATTGTTCTCGTTGGACCAGGTCGTAAGCGCTTCGACAAAGCGATGATTTGGATTGATCTCGATAATCGGGGCCTGGTTTGATCCGCGATCCTGCATCGTCAGCAGTTTATCCAGTCCACGGTCCGGTCCGCCTTCCGGGGCCACCAGGCAGGCGGGACTGTCAACAAGGCGCGTCGACATTTTCACGTCGCTCACCGCATCACCATATTCCGATTTCAGCCGGCCGATAAGAGCCGCCGCAAGAGCGGTCTTGTCCGGGCTTTCCTCCTGCTCCGTCGCTCCTTCTTTCAGGGGTATGGAAGAGATGTCCGCATCACCCTGGGTGATCGATTTAAACGGCTTGCCGTCATATCCAAGGGCCGTCGTCACCCAGAAATTGTCGACGGCGTCGGCCAGTAGCAGGACTTCGACATCGCGCTGTTTGAAGCCCTCGAGTTGCGGACTGACAGCGAGCTGTGAAGGCGAGTCTCCTGTCAGATAGTAAATCGCCGTTTGGTTCTCGCGCATGTCCTCGACATAGGATTTAAGGGATCGCAGCCCGTCTCCGTGGGTGCTGTTAAACCGGGCCAGTTCGTAAAGGGCGTCCCGGCGCTCGGAGTCTTCGTACAGGCCCTCCTTGAGGACAGCCCCGAAGGCTTCCCAGAACTCTTCATAGGCCTCGCTGTTCTTTTCCGCAAACTTCGTCAATTCGGTCAGCACCCGACCGGTCACCGCCTTGCGGATAGACTGCACGATCGGATTGTTCTGTAGCATTTCCCGGGAAATGTTCAGGGGCATGTCTTCTGAGTCGATGACCCCGCGCACGAACCTCAGATAGGCCGGCAGCAACTCCGCATCATCCGTTATGTATACGCGTTTGACATACAGCCTGACTTTCCCGGATCTCTGGGGGTCGAACAGATCAAACGGCCGCATCGTCGG
>JANQOC010000124.1 GCA_028279265.1 Hyphomicrobiales bacterium | reverse complement strand
TAGCCCGGTCGGGAACCGGCCAAACGCGCTCCCAAACCGGCACCAACAGCGGTCCCGTAGCTCAACTGGATAGAGCAGCGGATTTCTAATCCGCAGGTTGCAGGTTCGAGTCCTGCCGGGATCGCCAATTATTTCAATGACTTACGCGAATTTTTCGCACTGCCCAAAGCTTTGGTTTTCACTTTGGTTTTCACTTTTGATCTTGAATCGTTCTCAAATTTGAGGATTGCGGACTGCGCCAGAGCCTTCGTGCGGGAGGCATATACGTCGATGATTTTCTGAACACTATCGGATTTGTGACCGGTGATTGAGGCAATCTCCATGTTGCTGCAACCCTGTTCTGTTAGGATGGTCACGGTCGTTCCCCTGAGGTCCTGAAACTTGAGTTTTTTGATGCCGGCTTCGCGGCTCACTGCAGCCCATTTGTGCCGGAAATTGTCCGCTCCCCAAGGGAGACCTTTTACAAATGTCAAAATGGTCATTTGTTTCCAGTCCATTTTGTCGAGCATACTCTTCAAAGTCTGACTGCATGGGATGTAGACTTTGCGACCCGTTTTGTTTTGACGAATAGTGAGTACGGATCCGTCATAGTTGTTCCAGGTCATTTCGAGAACGTCACCTTCTCGTTGACCGGAGTGCAATCCCAATATCATGGCTTGCTGCATGTGGCTCGGCGCAACGCTCATCCACGCGTCGACATCTTCTGGCAGCCAGATCAGGTCTGATCTGTCACTCTTGTACAGACGGCCGGATTGGTAAAGTGATTGGAAGCGAGTTCTCCATGGTCGCATCCCCATTTGACGACGAGACGAATTACGGACCACATGTAATCCGCCTGCTTGCGAGAACTCTTTGCTATCTCGGCGCGCCACTTCTTAAAATCTCCCCGTACGCGCTTATCGTTCAGCACAATTATCGGCATCGTGCCGAATTTTTCTCTGATCTTGTCAAGCCACTTCGAATAATCTTTTTTTGTTCGTGGCATCAGTTCCGAATACTCACCAGACAACAGATATCGACCGATGAGTCCATCCAGATTGGCGTCAAGTTTCGATGAATCGTACTTCGCAGCTTGGGCATAGGAATACAGAAACTCGGGAGATCCATACTCTCCGTGAACGCGACGCATGTTTTTACGATAATAGTAATAGTGCTTGGTCGTCCCGTTAGCGAGCCGCTTATTGACCTTCAGCAAATGTTTAAGCTTGATGTTCATTTTGCTTCCAGAGAACGTACGGAGAGAGTTCCACTCCCTATTGAATCCTAGTAAATCTATCCAGTACATTGATGATTTTGACTTTTTTATATTGTATTGTATCTGACCAAGGACTCTGTAGTAAATCAGCCTTCATGAACGCTGAACTTCCTTTAGCCGATGAGTATAACTGTCTGCTTTTGGCACCTAACGGACTCATTTACGCCTCTCCCAGAATGTCCGCGTTAGGGGGCAAAGCGGACGTCAAATCAGGGCGCATCAAATGTCTGCTAGTGACCCATAGCCGACATTGATATGCTCTTTGAGGGACCGGAAAATAGCGGCTAGCTTATTAATTTTCGTAATTTGCGCATGTGTTCATATATTATTTCAGTTCGTGGGCAACTGCTTGTCAGCTCCGTGACATTAGTCAACTAACGTTTGTTACGCTTTCGAGAGTTTTTAACTACTCTTTGCCAATCAACACTGATTTCACTAAGTCGTGTTTCTATTTTTTCAATGAATAAGCGTGCGGCCGCAGAGAGTGGCCGGTGACTTGGTTCAATTAGGATGAACTCGAATATGATTTCAGGTTTGACAATAGGATTGAGAGTCATCCTGCCCCGACCAAGCTCATTTATGCAGTTCGTAACAGGCAGAATTGTAACCCAGTCGGATTCTGCGACGAATTCCAGCGTCCCTGTCATTCCGTCAATATTCATTATACGTGCAGGCACAATTCCGGCTTTGGCAATTTGACTGTCCAGATAGGGCCTTCGGCTATTCGCTGGCGAAGGTAGGACGAGCTTCATGTCCGCTAAGTCTGCCAATGGTATCGGTTCTAATTCATTAAGACCGAGTAACGGTCCCGACAAAAGCAGCTCTTTTTCAATAGAAAGTACCCGACGCCGCAAACCTGGAACACTGGTCTCAGGCATTACGGGTACAATCGCAAAATCGAGTTTGTTGGCAATCACCTGCTCCGTCAGTGACTGACTATAAGCCTCTACCAAGTGAAACTCGACTCCGGGATGCTCTCTGACAAATCCGTCAAGTACCTGAGCGAGCACACCTTTGGTTAGCGAAGGAATCAGACCAGCTCGGATCGTGCCTGATAAACTGCCTCTCAATTCCGCAATTTTCTGCTCCGCTTCGTGTATCGAACGCAGAATTGGGATACAGAGGGTATAATATTCGGAGCCCGCGACTGTTGGAGACACGCCTTGTGGAATTCGTTCGAACAGGCTGACTCCGAGCCGCTCTTCGAGTTTCCGAATATGCTGGCTTATCCCTGATTGAGTGCAGTTTTCGCGCAGCGCAGCTTTTCGGAAACCACCTTCTTCATAAACAGCTGCAAAATATTGAACCTGACGAATATTCATATGTTTTCCTGCTTGGAGTTCCAATCAATCGAATTTCAGCCTTCATAAGGTGATTAGTAAAAATGATCATATTTATTAAATGTTATTATTATAACCGCTAACACCAATTTGCTAGCGTTAAGGCTGTACTCACTATTGGTCAGGAACGGAAATTATGAAATTCGGACTTTTTGGCGGAGCACAGGCCGTCCCCGGCGACGTTGTTACCGAAGCGGCGCTCGGCTATCACGAATATGGAGACTATATCCGTTTTGCTGAAAAGCTTGGCTATGAGAGCGCCTGGCTTGTCGAACATCATTTTACAGGCTTTGCACAGCTCTCAGCGACACTCAACTACATTTCATATCTCGCGGGAATTACCTCAACCATTCGGCTGGGTTCAGCCGTCGTGGTCGTGCCCTGGCATAATCCGATCCTACTGGCCGAGCAAGTGGCAATGATCGATCAGATTTCCAAAGGCAGATATGATTTTGGAGTCGGTCGCGGCTACCGGGCAACGGAATTCCAAGGTTTCGGACTCGACATGGCTGAAGCCGGTGAAATATTCGAAGAGTCGATCACGCTGCTTCGCAAATCGTTTAGAACAACCGATCGTTGGTCCTACAAGTCGGAACGATGGGAGTTCAATGATATTATTGTGGAACCGCCGGTTGTGCAGAAACCCTATCCACCGATGTGGGTTGGTGCCGGAAGTGAGTATTCAATTCGCAAGGCTGCACGCGACGGTTATAATTTGCTGCTCGACCAGATATCCTCCTTTGAGGCAATTGGCGAAAAAATTGAGTTCTACCGCGACGAGCTGGAAAAAATAGGACGTTCTTTCGATCCGGAAAAAGTCGGCGTCACTCGGGGGTTAATGTGTGCCAACAACACTTCAGAACGTCAGGCAGCCTATGAGTTACGTGCCAAGTTCATTACCCAGGTGCAAATACTCACAAATAAGAAGATCGATGGTCCCCGTGCTTTTAATCCGGTTGGCGAGACTTCCGATGTAGATGCACTTTCAGACAATGGTGCCATCCTGGGAGATGCAAAGGAAATGTGCGAGCGCGTGCAAAGGCTCTACGATCTCGGAGTCCGAAATATTCTGCTTCACGACCTCTCAGGTTCGTTCGACGCACTTCAGCAATTTTCTGAACAGGTAATGCCAAATTTTCTTGACCAACCGGGTGCGAGGACACGTGCTGCGGAATGAAAACAATCATGTACCTGGACGTGTTAGCTGATTTAGCCATTCTAGTTCACGGAGTTTGCCATGCCAAAAATTGATACCGGGCGGTTTGAATTGAATTATGTCGACGAAGGAAATGGATTTCCAATTGTCCTGATACATGGACTTGCAGGCGATTACCGGGCATGGATACCTCAAATCGAAAAATTCAAAAAAGACCACCGCATCATTGCATTCGACAATCCGGGCTCCGGCGGTTCCAGCGATGTCGACGGACCCACATCCATGGAAGAGATTGCCCAGTCTGTACTAACGATGTTGGATCAACTCGGTATCACCCGTGCCCATATCGTCGGACGTTCCATGGGAGGCGCAATTGGACAACATATGGCCCTCTTGCAGCCCGAGCGAATACACACTCTGACCATGGCAGCTTCTCTCGCGAAAGCTGATCCGATATGTGAGAGAATATTGATCAATATGCGAGAGCTACTTGAGTGGCGTGACAATTGGACGGACTGGGCACGGCACTCAACCTGGATGTTTTTCGGACCTGAGTTCTACAATGCCAACCCGGACATAGTTTCTAACGTCGAAGCCCTGGTCGGAGACGAGTCTCGCTCAAAAATTTCTTATGTAAATCTGTCAAAAGCCGTATTGCAACACGATACCCTAGATCAGCTTCATAGAATTACGTGTCCTGTTCAAATATTAGCTGGAGCGCGTGATCCCGTGTGTTCGATGACCATCACGAACTGGATGCGTGAGGTTCTTCCCGAGGCCGAAACTGTCATATTTGAAAAATCAAGCCATTTTTTCTTAATCGAGGAAGCGGACAAGGCTATGCAGACACTTGAAAATTGGTTTTCGCGTCACACGCCATAATTTTCAATTTCCGTACATGCACCTGCGGGAGCAGTTTGAACGTCTTTAAAAAAAATTCGTTTGAGTGGTCGGAATCTGGATTACTGGGTTTGCAAGAACTTCATACAACCTTTATTCGCTTGATGCCCAACATGAAATCTCCACTCCAAGGTCCTTGGATTATTGCCGAGTAGGCGCTTCTGCAAATTCCAACTGCTGACGACCGCAACATTTAAGAATTATTTTCTTACGTTCCAGAATTGCAGCCGAACTGTTTTGATTAGTCAGCTGAACTATTTTCTTCAGCGAGCAGGCGGGCATGAAGTTTACGCCCGGCATTCACACCGCCGTCCACGTGAAACAAGGTTTCGTGCTCTGGGGCAGGAGCTTTTTCCAGCAGAACCTGCTGCTGCTCGACAATATCAATGTCTTCGAAGAATGTGTTGCGGTTGGCATTAAAAATCCAGTCACCGAGAGAATCGTTATTCAGGTGCATGTTCCGGGCGAGGGACCAGAAATAATGGCTCGATCTTCCCGTTGCGGGTGTAAGGCCGTTCATGACACGTATTTCAGCCTTGTGTTCAGGATTTTCAACACTGGAAACGCTGACTTCGATAATAATATTTGATGCCGGGAGAAAGCGAACGACCTGGAGGTGGTTCACCTTGCCGTCAAAGTCTCCCAAAACCCGACTGAAAAACGGGGATGGATGAATGTCAACCATGCGTCGTTGCACTATTACTTCATCACTGCGTTCCTCAACTTCTATGGGAACCCGAACCACGGCGTCGGTTGCCAGGGTGTTGGCATGCACATAGTGGGCATGGGAGAGGTCGAGAAGATTATCGCGCAGGAGACTCGCATGACAGTTTACAGGAAGAGTTTCACCGCGAGCTGACCAGTTCTCGTCATCGCTCCAGTGATAGTCCGGAATCTTCGATTCATCGGCTTTGTCGGGATCACCCATCCAAATAAATGCGAACCGCCATTTCTCGACAATCGGATAGGCCCGGGTTCTAAATGTCGGCGGAACACTATCCCGACCCGGAACTCTTACGCATTTTCCTGACTTATCAAATGTCAGCCCATGATAACCGCATTCCAATGCTTCACCTCGGACAGTACCCGAAGTCAGTGGAGCGCCTCGATGTGGACATCGATCCGCGATTGCTGCGGGATCACCGCTTTCTGTACGGAAGAGAGCAATGGGCTGATCAAGAATCCATCTTTGCAGGGGTTTTGTCGTCAGTTCCTCGCGCCACGCGCAAATGTACCAGTGATCGTAGATAAAAGGTTCGATCATGTCACATTCTCTCCTACGCTGATTTCAAAATCCATTTTCAATTAAAGTTCCAGGAAAAAATTGTGTCCTAAACTCAGCTGGTTTTCAATAGCGACAAGCGATGAGAGTTTAAGAGTTAAATGCAACTTCTTGAGCGATTTGACCTGCATATCCCTTTGCAAAAATTACTATCAATAAGCTTTTCAAAACCGACTTAATTTTAGTATTATCATTAAAATTGATTATACGAAAATTTTGTTAAGCGATGCATTTGGGAGGTTCACATGATTATAGAGAGAGATATTTCTATTCCGATGGATGACGGGCTGGAATTGAAGTCGGACCTGTTTCGGCCCGATACTGATGATCCCGTCCCGGTTGTCATGACATCCGGCCCCTATGGCAAGGGTGTTCAATACCAGGACCATTATAAACTCATGTGGGACTGGCTGATCGAGCAGCATCCGGATTTGCTTGAAGGGTCAACCCGGAGTTTCCTGACCTGGGAAACGGTTGACCCAGAAATCTGGGTGCCTTGGGGGTATGCAGTGCTGCGTGTGGACTCACGTGGTGCCGGCCGATCTCCGGGCTATCTGGATATTTTTTCCCCCCGAGAAACTCTTGATTTCTATCATGCTATTGAATGGGCAGGAACACAATCCTGGTCAAATGGCAAAGTCGGGCTCAACGGTATTTCTTACTATGCCATAAACCAATGGCATGTCGCTCAGCTTCAGCCACCACATTTAACTGCCATGATCCCCTGGGAAGGGGCGGCTGATTATTACCGGGAGTGGTGCCGGCATGGTGGAATTCTTTCCAATCGGTTTATGGAAGTGTGGTATCCGCGCCAGGTTCAGGCGGTGCAACATGGAAATCCAGAAGGTCCCATGGATCCCTGGATGAATGAACGGGCAACAGGTCCTGCAGAATTGACCGAAGCTGAACTTTATCAGAACCGGGCCGACTGTTTGGAAAATATGCTGGTCAGAGAAATGGACGATACCTGGTATCAGGAACGGTCTCCGGATTGGTCAAAAGTCACAGTACCGTTTATCAGTCCTGCGAACTGGGCAGGTTTCGGTCTCCATCCCCGCGGCAATTTTGAAGCCTTTACTCAGGCAGCTTCAGAAGAAAAGTGGCTGGAAGGACATCCCGGTCGGCACGAAGAATGGTTTTATCTTCCTTATGGAATGGACCTGCAAAAACGGTTTTTTGACTGCTACTTAAAGGGCGAATCCAATGGCTGGAAAGATGAACCGAGGGTATGGCTAAACCTGCGTCGACCCTTCAGCGATCAGTTCGAACTTCGTAAGGAAAATGAGTGGCCTCTGGCACGAACTCAGTGGACGAAACTTCATCTGGATGCCGAGAATGTTTGTCTAGAATGGGAGCCCACGCAAACCCAAGGATCCATGTCTTTCGAGGCTCTGGGGGAAGGGATCCGTCTTACATCTCCGCCCCTCAAATCTCAAACAGAGATTACAGGCCCGATGGCTCTGAAACTCTTCCTGTCTTCGTCGACGACAGATGCAGATCTGTTTGTAACGGTCCAGGCGTGGTCGCCAGATGGAAAAGAGGTTGAATTCCAGGGCACAGTTGATCCTCATACACCGCTGGCTCAGGGGTGGCTTCGGGCTTCGCATCGTAAACTGGACCCCGAAAAGTCGCTGCCGTACCGGCCGTTTCATACCCATGATGACAAGATGCCGTTAAGACCGGGTCAGATTGTCGAACTCGATGTAGAGATTTGGCCGACCTGCATCGTCCTGCCCGAGGGCTTCACGGTTTCTATCGATATCCGGGGAAAAGATTTTGAACGTCCCGGAGAAGATGCGAATCCTGCTTTTCCTTCCAGAGGTTCCGGCCCTTGGTATCATGATCATCCCCAGGATCGGCCTAAAGATATATTTGGAGGTGCAACGACTCTTCACACAGGCGGTACACATCAGTCCTACCTGTTGTTGCCGGTCATACCAGCATAGACAACAAAGCAAGTGGGATGTCCGTTATTGGGAATTGAACCGATCTCAAAATTCCCATGCATATCTTGGGTTCTCACATTCATAAAGGAAAAGGAACGAATAGTTTATGCAGGGAAAAATCGCGGTTGAAGAGCATTTTGCTGTTCCGGAAACTCAAAATCCTTTAGTTCCTCAAACGCTGCAACATGATCTTCTGGATTTTGATTCGGCACGAATTTCGAGGATGGATAAATATGGCATTGAATTCTCTGTTTTATCCCTCAATGGCCCGGCCGTACAAAATGTGCCCGACAACAATGCCGCCATTGATCTTGCCCAAAGAACAAATGATTTGCTGGCTGAACAGGTCGTACGTCGTCCCGATCGGTTTGCGGGACTCGGTGCGCTCCCCATGCAGGATCCGGATAAGGCAATAACCGAGTTAAATCGTTGTATCAATGATCTCGGTTTTGTAGGGGTAAATGTAAATGGATTTAGTCAAAGGGATAATACTCATCTCTATTACGATTTACCGGAATTCAGGCCGTTTTGGGCGGTCGTGGAAAAACTCGACATTCCATTTTATTTACACCCGAGAAATCCATTGACGGATCAAATGCCGATGTATGACGGGCATCCATGGCTGACAAATGCAACCTGGGCGTTTGCCATGGAAACATCGGTTCACGCTCTGCGTCTCATGTGTTCCGGTCTATTTGACGATCATCCAAAATTGCAACTGGTCCTCGGTCATTTGGGTGAACGCATTCCATTTGATTTATGGCGCGTGGACCAGCGGCTGAAAATTGATCCCAGAGGAGTTCCTGCCAAAAAAACCGTAAGTTATTATCTGAAAAATAATTTTCATGTATCTACAAGTGGTCAGTTTCACGACCCTCCCTTACATTTGGCTATGACTGAAATCGGAACAGATCGCGTATTGTTTTCCGTGGACTATCCGTTTGAGCCGATGAAGCAAGGTTGCAATTGGTTCGATAATGCTGCTTTAGCTGAAGAAGATCGACTTGCTATTGGACGGAATAATGCCATAAAGCTTTTTAAGCTTCCTCTTATGTCTGCCTCTGGCACATAACGGACTCTTTCAAACCTTACCCGAAGTGTCGGTTTTGGGGGGTATAGCGGATATAGATTTAGACGGCTGTAGATGTCCGCCCCTGATCCAATGCAGACATAATCGGAATTACTCCAATCTAACACGATCCAGAGAATAGAAACCCGTATTAATCCACAACACTCCGGAAGGTTTCTAATGATCCGCTTTGCAGATAGATTGTATAGTGCCGAAAGGCTGCGATATCTGGTTCAACAAAACTAGGTCGGTAATGTTCTTATGCGCAAACACAATTTCAAAACAGCATTTGGAATACAATTGTATTTTCTGATCGTGTTGTTTCTTTCTCAAGTGCACGCCCAGCAAAGTGTCAATCCAGATAGTAAAGTATCGGGATTTCTTGATGCGGCGCGGTCAAGCGATATCGAGAACTTGAAACGAGGATTAGATTCAGGTGTGCCGGTTGATAGCCGGGACGAAAGCGGAAGAACAGCATTATTGATCGCGACATATGCAAATGCTGTTGATGTGGCGCAGTTTCTTATAGCTAACGGCGCAGATGTGAATGCCAAGGACCACTTGCAAGACAGTCCCTACCTCTATGCGGGAGCCGAGGGGAGATTGGACATTTTGAAAATGACTGTCGCTGCCGGCGCTGACCTTGGGAGTGTAAACCGATATGGCGGAACGGCACTTACTCCGGCTGCCCACCACGGTCATGTAGATGTCGTACGCTACTTATTGACAACCGAAGTCGATGTCAATCATGTCAACAAGCTTGGTTGGACCGCATTGTTGGAAGCGGTAATCCTTGGTGATGGCGGGCCAACTTATCAAAAGATCGTCGAACTCCTAGTAGACAATGGTGCGGATGTGACAATCGGCGATAGCCAAGGAATCACTGCCCTTGAACATGCAAGGGCCAAAAAACAGATTTCAATCATCGAACTTCTCGAAAAAGCCAGTCGTAGCAAAAATTAACGCGGATAAGGTTATTTGATCAATCGCAATTGCTGGGGTTTTTGTCCCCGCTCCCACTGCCAGAGCGATCCGTCGATCTTTAAGGCCAAGGTAGTTCGAGAGCCAGCAGCTACTGCAGTTACATCATTCATAACGATCACTGGTTCCACACCATACTCTCTTCCCCAGACCAATAAACTATTGTCTTGTCGAATGGCCAATGAATGTGAGGCTCCTGTTGCAATCCCTCGAATGTTAGCCACGATTTTGCTCCAACGGACAGCTTTATCTCCCAAACCGTGCTTTCCAACCGGACCAAAAATATTTCCACCTGTCCCGAAGACTTGACCGTTCAATTTTAGTATTAGAGCGTGCCCTGTGTGTGCACTAATTTGTCTAACATTATTTGCTGTCTGTACGAAGTGATCTGTTGAGATCAATCTGCCATCACCGTACTGCCCCCGATGGGCCTTTCCTCTAACAAACAACGCACCGGAATTCTCTATATAATAATTAGCTCCGTCCCCGACCGCAGCCGAAGATACCCCATCAGCAATTTTTAAAATTCTATCCGAAGTATTCGATATCCAAAACAATTGGTTTCGATTTGTTACGGCTAGTACGCCGCTATTGCCCGATGCAAAATTTTTGATTCCCCTCATAAGAAGAATGGCGGAACGATGGTCATCCTCAAATCGCAGCAAGCTATTTTTTTTATTCAATACGAAGAAATGGCTTTGGCTTACACCAACTTGAACAGCTTCAAAGGGCAATCGTTGCGGTTGGTGATTACCTGTCCAGAAATAAGTACCACCTTTCACAATTGCCATCTGTCGATCATAATAGGCAGCGAGAAGTGGAGAAGAACTATCAGCAAACACAATTTGACACGCACTGCTGGCAAACCAAATTAGAGCTGTCGTAAAAATTGTCCTTCGCACAAGCTTGTTTGTTGTCGCCATTATTCAGATGGTCCTTGCGTTCTAGGAGGGAGACGATAATTTGCTTTTTTTGATGGTTTGTTTCAGTTCATTGCCAATGTTCAGAACATGGTCTTCAAAATTACTAAGAGTGCGGGCTATAGATTCTGACATTTAGGCATTGAGAACACTTCTTCCAATCTGGCTGACAAAACAGCAGTATTTTACAGACCACGGGCAAATTTATAAGAAGTCTGAATAATTTCTAAAATGATGTCCAATTCTTCTTGATTACGAGGGCCGAAAACCATCACAGTTGTCGGCGGCATTCGTCCCTTTTGTACGAGTGGATGGTGCTCACCCCAGCCTCTTTCTAAAAATTCAGGAACATCACTTTCCGGCAACATCAAATGCAGACTTCCATCTTCAGGTGGATGGACGTGGGCAAATTCATTTCCTCGCATAAAAGCTTCATCACAACTATGGCCACCTTCTTCCTGTAGCCACAGCGCTTCTGCCCCTGGCACTGAAATAACACTGGGACGGCGTTCCACAAACTCGAAGTCAAATGCATTTGCTTTCAATTTATCATAAATTTCAGCCGATGGATTCTGATCAAGCTGCGAATGCGGCAATCCATAGTGTGTCTGGGGTTTTTCCCCTTGTCGATATGGCAAACTCAACATGCTAACCTCTAAATTTATCCGATTGTAACAATAGGAGGATTTGTCACGATACCTGATTTTTGGTTCAAACTCGAAAATATCAGAGACTCAAAGACATATTAATTTGCTTTTGCCACTGGAAAGTTGAACGCTTTGGCGGCGTACTCATTCAAGTCATGTTAGATAATGCAAGTAACATCAAGAGATTGCTCCAATTTCCACTTCAATTGGCGAAGCGGACATTAATTTATAGATAGCCAATGTCGGCTAATGACTCATAGCGGACTGGCAGCGTTGGAATTTTGAAACAGTCTGTAATTTCTATCCGAACTCATTCTGATGGAGATCAGTATTTTTTCAAAAGATTAGGGAAAACAAAGTACAAAACTGTGTTCATGAGTTAGTGAGTGAAGATGAAAAGTCTATCTGTAAGTTTTTAGCATATCGCCCGCAATGATCAGCGATTTGGACGAGAATCCACCATGGATTTCAGCAAGCCAAAGTTCGCGGGATCCATTTCCAATTCACCCTCGTTTAGCCGCCGGTCAATTTCCGTGACGGCAGCGTTACAGGGCGCTGAAATTCCTTGTTCCTCACCGGCGCGCGCCACCAGCCCATTTATATAGGACATCTCGCTTTTCCGGCCCTTGCGGTGATCATGGATCGGAGCCGTGACGCCTTCCTTGCCCACATGGGACATGAGGGTTTCCATGGCCGCAATGAGCACGTCGTCCGTGGCATTTGCAAATTCTTCCGCACTCATTCCGAACACGGGCTCAAGCTCATAGCCGAGGGCCTTGCCCACGGCCATGGACTCGCGCCCCAGGGCAACCGACATGTCAAACATACCCGGCAGCTTACGCGCATCCCAGTTTTTCAGGCCCGTCAAACCTATGGGACCCATGGTCATGGTATTGCAGATAAGTTTTGTCCACTTCGCGCCCTCTATGTTTTGCGTGAGATCTATCTTAGCGACATTCTCCATAATTTTCCTGGCCAGCTGCAATCTCGGTGTTACCGATCCGTCGTGTTCGCCAAGGCCGAACCAGGTTCCCGCCCGGGTTGTATCCCGCTTGACGATACCCGGCGTAAAGATTTCAGCGGAAAGTTCAACCACGGCGCCGATGGTCCGTTCCTTGCCGACGACGCCGGCTATGGTTTCATTGTTCATGCCGTTCTGCAGGCCGATAAGCACACCCTCCTCCTTGAGATAGGGTTCGACGAGTTGGGCCATCCAGTGAGTATCGTAAGATTTTGCACAAAGGAAAACGAAATCAAAGGTAGGAACATGTTCCGCGAGTTCACACAGATGCCAGGCCGTTACCGGGGTCTCCACACGCCTGTCAGGCATGTTAATGTCCAGCCCCGTGGCTTTCATAGTTTCAACATGGGCCGGCCACTGGTCAATGATCGTAACGTCTAGCCCTGCATCGGTCAGATCTGCACCCACGGAACTGCCTATGGAACCGGCACCGAGCACCGCAATTTTCAGCTCTTGGAGTTCGCTGACCATCTAACTACCAACCTTTGTTAAGCCTGTCACAATTTCCTAGGAATCACCTGGCAAGTCTGAAGGTGGCGGCCAGTCTTCAGAAATATTTTTGAACGAGAGATAAATGAATTCACCGTCACCTGTATTCTTGAATTCGTGCTCAACGCCGATGGGGATGTGAATGATATCCCCGGCCGTTACATCCTTCTCGTCGTCGCCAACCCGGAACCAGGCAGAACCCGAAACGACATTGATAAGTTGCTCACAACCGTGAAAGTGAGGTCGGGCGACTTTACCGGGTTGGCTGACGGAACGGTTCAGGGTCACATGATCGCCGATAATGATGCTGCCTTCGGAGTCCGAAGGGGCCGCAAGATTTTTTCGACTCATTTCGTCCCATCTATAGAATGGCATATCGATCTCTCCACTTTGATTTGGCTTATAAGTTGAATTTAATTTGTTCCTATTTGTTCGCGTCCGGGTCGGGCAACAAATCGGTAAACTCAAGAAAATCATCCTCAAGAGGGACATTAAGAGAGTCGTTGATTTTATTCAGCATGCCCATCGCCGAAGCCACGATGGTAATTTCGACCCGTTCCTGGGGCGTAAAACATTCTTTAAGCGCATCGGTAACTTCGACTGGAACATTTGCCGAATCCCGGGTGAGTGCTTCCGCAAAATTCATGGCAACCTTCTGTTCGCGGGTGAACGTCTGACCATCGGCCAAACTGTTGA
This sequence comes from Hyphomicrobiales bacterium, assembly GCA_028279265.1. Lineage (GTDB taxonomy): Bacteria > Pseudomonadota > Alphaproteobacteria > Rhizobiales > CAYWUX01 > JANQOC01. Next base: position 21 of record JANQOC010000124.1, on the reverse strand, counting down.
GATCGCGCAACTGGGATTCGG